>JAIRUV010000118.1 GCA_031254265.1 Candidatus Methanoplasma sp. | reverse complement strand
GAAAAAGAAAAGTTTTGGGAATTTGATCAATGGAAACATCCTTTCTCCGGAATAGTATGAACGAGATATCGAGATCGGATCCTTTGACCCTCCGCTGATCGTTTAACTCCTTGGAAACTGATCCGTTAGGAGAAAAACAGTCCGTCAGGTTCTGACGGATAAATAAAAAAAGAAGGTTTCCCTTCTTTGATGTTTATTTCTTAAAGGCCAACTCGGCGTCAGCTATGAAGCCGTCCTTCATCATCTTGTCAGTGACCGCCCTCGATCTCTTGATCATGAAGGTGGCCCTTTCTTCGAGCTCTGCGCTGCTGAGTTTCAGGCGGGCAACTCCCTGCTTCTGCGCTTTGAGTCCGACCGCCACTGCCTCTCTGATGAACGGTTCTACCTCGCTCATTGTCGGGATTATGTATTCCTCATGTATTCCCTTCTCTTCTGCGCACTTCGCAAGCTCTTCAGCAGCGGCTATGCACATCTCGTCGGTGATGGTGGTCGCCCTTACGTCAAGCACACCGCGGAATATCGCAGGGAATCCCATGGAGTTGTTGACCTGGTTCGGGAAGTCCGAGCGTCCGGTCGCGAAGATCTTGACGCCGTACTCCTTGGCCTCCCAAGGCCACATCTCCGGGATCGGGTTGGCCGTAGCGAACACGACAGGGTCGTCCGCCATGCCTTTGATCCACTCTGCGGGTATCGTCCCGGGTCCAGGCGTGGATGCCGCTACCACTATGTCTGCGCCTTCCATCGCCTCTTTTATGCCTCCTCTCTTTCCAGCACCGTTCGTCTTCTGACATATCTCCCATTTCTGCCTGAACTTACCGTTGGCAGCATCTTTGCTGATGTCTTCCCTGCTCAGGTTCAATATTCCCTTCGAATCGCACATACAGAGTTTCTTGGGGTCGAATCCTGTCGCAAGCAGGAGCCTTGCGATCGCGATGGATGCCGCTCCGGCACCGACGACGCAAAGGTTCGAATCTGAGAATTTCTTTCCCACGAGTTTCATCGCATTGATCGCAGCGGCAACGGTAACGCAGGCTGTTCCCTGCTGGTCGTCGTGCCATACCGGGATCTTGCAGTCCCTCCTGAGTTCGTCAAGGATGTCAAAACATTTTGGGTTCGATATGTCCTCGAGGTTTATTCCTCCGAAGGACGGCGCTATCAGTCTGACCGTCTCTATGATCTTTTCCGGATCCTTGGTGTCAAGACAGATGGGGATACTGTCCACACCTCCGAGGTATTTGAACAGCATTGATTTTCCTTCCATCACGGGCATCGCCGCCTCCGGGCCTATGTCCCCAAGACCCAGCACACGGGTGCCGTCGGATACTACAGCCACAGTGTTCCATTTACATGTGTGCTCGTATACCATTTCCGGGTTAGCTTGTATATCCTTGCACGGGTTCGCAACACCTGGCGAGTACCATATCGCAAAATCACTGAATGATCTCACGCAAGCTTTGGGCGTCACTTCGATCTTACCGCCGTAGTACTTGTGCAGGATCATTGCGTCCTGTCCGGGTTTCTTTGCCCTTTCGAGACGCTCCTCGACCGTTATGTTTTTGTCGTTACTCATGTGTTTCTCTCCTATTTTTTACGAATTTCGTAATATATCTTCGAAATGCAAACACCTTGAACACGCTAATCGTATTTATACCTACTTTACATTCTTTGTATCGAAATGGCCAGAGAAATAAAGGTGGCCTTGATAGATGGCTACATTGACGACCCCGCCGCACTCGGCGTCCCCCCTTATATATCGCCCATGATCAGATCGATAGCCGGTGCGGCCATCGATGCAGGGGCAGAGGTAGAGTACATTACCGCAGATATGATAAGAAAAGGAAAGAAGATGCCTGATGCCGACGTCAGCGTCGTCCTTTCCGGAAGCACGGTCCCGGGCAAATATCTCAGATCGATGCCTATGTCCCAGAAGGAATTGGGATCCCTTATCCCTAAACTCAAAGGATGGAAGTTCCTGGGCGGGTCGGCGGCTTCCTCAGCCATTGCTGACAGGTTCGATTTCTCGGTGCGCAGCGATCCTGCCGCGGCGCTGTATGACGGCATCATCGGCAAAGAGGTCGGCGAGCGGTACCGCACGCTCGAAGAATGGAACAGATGGATGCTTTTGGGTGCCGAGGTGGTGACCCAGCACCAGGATTTTCCTCATCCTCTGATCGCAGAGATCGAGACATACAGAGGGTGCCACAGATACAGGAGCGGCGGCTGCTCTTATTGCATAGAGCCCCTGAAGGGAAGACCGCTCACGCGTTCCCCGGCGGACGTGATAGCAGAGGCGGAGAGGCTTGCGTCCCTCGGCATAAAGAATATACGGGTCGGGGGACAGACCTGCATCATATCATACGGGTCGGAGGACGACTCCGGCATCCCCCGACCAGACCCTGATGTTGTAACGGAGTTGTTCACAGGCCTGAAGGAACTTGATTTTGAAGTGATGCATGTGGACAACGCAAACCCTGCCGTGATCTCATCATATCCTGATGAATCCCGCGAGGTCATCAGAACGCTGGCGGACTGCTGCACGTCCGGCAACGTCCTGGCACTTGGCCTGGAGTCAGCAGATCCCGTGGTCTTCAGAGAGAACAACCTCAACAGCACTTCCGAACAGCTTCTGGATGCTGTGAGGATCGTAAACGAGCTGGGAGGAACGAGGGGGGAGACAGGCCTGCCCATGCTCCTGCCGGGGATCAACATCATCTGCGGCCTTGACGGAGAGACGGACGAGACCTACGGCCTCAACATGGATGTGCTGAGAAGGATCCTGGACGAAGACCTCATGATAAGACGCATCAACATACGCCAGGTCATGCCGCTCCGAAAGGACTTCGATACGAGGGTCAACGTGCGCGTCTTCAAAAAGTTCAAAGAATCTGTAAGAGAGGACATAGACCGGAAGATGTTGGAAAGAGTTGTGCCCAAAGGCACAGTGCTGAAGGGCGTGTACATGGAGATACATGACGGGAACACAACATTCGGAAGACAGATCGGGACATATCCGATCCTGGTCGGCATCCCTTATAAAGTCGAATTGGGAACCACACACGATGTTGCGGTAACAGATTGGGGATTCAGGTCTGTCACGGGGATAACCACTCCCTTCAACGTCAACACCATGCCTATGTCAGCGATCGAGGGTCTCCCGGGGATCGGCAAGAAAAGAGCAGCGAGGATCGTCGTGAACCGGCCGTACAGCTCAATGCATGAGATCATGGAAGTGATCGACGACCCCGAGGTGTTCGAAGGCCTTCGGGCAATAATATCTGTATCCTCTGATGAGCGCAAATAACAAAACGGAACTTCGGACATGCTGCTGTAGAGACAGATGCCGCCTCCCGTAATTCTTCCGGATCCGTGAAGGGTAATGGTGTCGTTTCTTTTTGGGCGAATAATGGGAGTCGCGGTCCGAGGGGCAAAACCTAAATTACCGTTCACTCCATTGAAGACGCATGGACACTCTTCGCGCGGCACGTTTTCCGTTCCTCAGGGAATCCGCTTTATTCGCGGAAGAGAACTCTGCCGACATAGAGTCGCTTATCAGTTCGGCCTCATACGAAAACGCAAGAAAAAGAGGTCTGGAGCGGGTGCTCAGCGCCATATCCCAATACATGGTCAGCGATGTCCCCTTGCTCAGGGAATACGACCGGCTCATGGAAGTGCTTTCGTATCCCTATGCAAGGATGATCGTCTCCTGCATAAACGATCGGTTCCTGACAAAA
>JAIRUV010000007.1 GCA_031254265.1 Candidatus Methanoplasma sp. | reverse complement strand
TAAAAGCATCAGAGGGTGGTGTCCCCGTAGAGGTGGACAGCTCCTGCCAGGCCTGTTCTTCATTTCTCTCCTGACTCATACGTCCATCCCCATTTTCTTTGAAATGTATCTGTGGGTGTAATCCGCCACACCTATCGTCAGTATTCCCAGTACCGCTATTATCACAAGTGCTGCGTATGCGCCGGGCCAGTATCCGACCGCTGCCTGCGACGCAAGGAAGAATCCGATGCCTCCCAGAGGCGTTGCGTACAGCTCTGCGGCAACGATACACATCCATCCTACGCCCAATCCGATCTTTATGCCGTTCATCATATACGGGACGGCAGAGGGCAGCATAACCTTGTAGAAGACCTGAAACTGTGATGCCCCTAAGGTCTTAGACGCATCGATCCAGTTGGGGTCTATCTTCTTGACTCCGAAGATGACATTTGTCAGGAGAGGGAAGAAGATACCTACGAACACGACCATGACCGGCCCTATTTTGTAACCCAGTGAGAGCATGAATATCGGTGCCCATGCTATAGGTGCTATCGGTCTGAGCATCTCTATGACCGGGTTTGAAAAGTCCCTTAATGTCCTCGAATACCCGAGCATCAGGCCGAGAGGCACCGAGACGGCAAATGCCAGGATGAATCCTTTCACAAACGTGGACAGGCTTGACGAGATGTACTGACTCAAACTGATATTGGTCATCGTGTCGCCGTTCTTAATCACATATATTAGAGCATCCAGTGTTTCTAAAGGAGTAGGTATGGCGGGTGTGTCCACGATGATAGACACAGCCCACCATATAAAAATGAAAATAAAGAACGAGATAACACTGATCACTGCAGTCCTTGCGAACCTGTGATATTTGTTATTCTCGTCATAGTTTATTCCCGGTATCCGACTCATTATATTACGCCGTCACGAGTTTCCCAGATATAACAGTTATCGTCATAGGCGGCGCTCCCAGGAGACCAAACGATGAGTCACCGTTCTGTATGGACGTTGCGATACCGGGTCCGTTGGTCGCAGAAGAGGGCGTGACATTAAGGCCGTATTCTTGGAAGTATCCCAGCTCGATAGCCATGTGGAGGGCTATCTGGTGTATGTCCCCCGAGATGACGGCTACTTTCAGATCCACTGTCCTGTCCGATCCTGCGGGCTTCTCGCCGCTGCTGGCAAAGCTTTGAGCAGAGAGGAGATAACTGTTGTCTACGAACTTATTGGCGAATTCTGTACCGTTGTTGAATCCAAGATCCTTCATGGTTACACCGCTCGTCTGTCCGAGTCTCATAAGATCGTCTGACAGTTTCGCTATGTTGCTGGTCAGTTCCGAAAGGTCGCCCCCATGGGTGTAAGTGACGGTCTTCAGAGCCTCTATCACTTCTTGATCTGTGAAGGCCTGGCCGGTCACCCTCTTAGCAGAGTTGACGAGCTTTGCGTAATTGCTGTTGGTCATGACCGGGTCGCTCAATGCGTTGTTCACCCAGTCGACAGCCCGGACATATGCCGTCAGGAACCTTACGGTCACATCCGGATTCTTCGATGTGAATGAATGGTTGCCTGCGATGATGCAACATGAGTGCCCAGGGAAAAGATCATTCGTCAGGGCCAGGGCTTTGAAGTCCCTTTTCTGACTCTTATCCTCGATTATCTTTTGATACTGAGGCTGCCACAGTATGCCTCCGCTGATGTAGTCGGTCCCGAGCGCAGTGACTGCGTTAGGGATGTTCGGACTGACATATACAGTGTCTGTGCTGTTGGGGTTATAGCTTTCAGGTCTGTAATGCTCCTGTTTCAGCCCCATCTCGCTAACAAGGGAGAGGATCTGGACATGCTGTATGGTGGCCATTCCCGGCGTACCGAACACCTTCCCCGCCCAGCCAGAGGCTATCGGTGTAGGCACATCGGTGCTGAAGTCAAACATCGTGTTTACATCTATGTTTTTATCAATATAGATGCCAGAACCTTCTATGTTCACTGCGGCAAGCACATTGATCTCTCTGTCGTTCTCCTGGAGAAAGAAGAATAGTCCCGCTCCCACTGCGGCAATGGCAACGATCGCAACTACTATCCCTGCTATGATCTTGTTATTCAAGTAATCACTTCTTTTGCAAGAACACGTTAATTGATATTTAACCCTTTAAGGATATTTTATCCTAATAAGGTAAAAACGAAGGACTGTTGTCATTAAATGGAACATGGGAAAATAACATGCGATCTGCCAATGGCCCTCATCCAAACGTCTTTTTTTCAACTGTTTCGGATTATGTGCAAATCTGGCATTTCGGCTCACTTTTATGTATGTGCCCAGAACAAGAACCGGGAAGAGTCCGTCCCTCATACAGAATATGAATATCGAACCGGATGAGGATTTGTATGCGTGCTTTCGTCAACGGTATGGACATCTATTATGAGGCGGAGGGGGAAGGTCCGCCGATACTGTTGCTGCACGGCAACGGCGAGGACCACAGCATCTTCGATCTTCTTGTAAAGGACCTGAAGAAGGATCACAAGGTGTTCTCCATAGATACGCGAGGACACGGAAAAAGCGGGAAAGTGGATTCCTTCCATTATCATGACATGGCGGAAGATGTTGCGGCATTGATACGCGGTCTGAACATCGACAGGCCGATCCTTTACGGATTCAGCGACGGAGGGATCACGGGACTCATACTTGCATCGAAATATCCGGGGATGCTGTCGGGGCTCATCGCGAGCGGGGCCAACCTGTCCCCAAAGGATCTGAAGGGCTGGTTCCGCTTCATTATACGCGTGCAGAACATTTTCAAAAGGGACCCTCTGCTCAGACTGATGCTTGACGAACCCAACATCACCGATGCGGAACTCAGAAAAATAGACATACCCGCCATGATAACCGTTGCAGAGAAGGACATCGTTCATGTTTCTCATGCTGAACATATCGCAAATAGTATCCCTGGCGGAAACATCCTCGTCGTCCCAAAGGAGGACCA
>JAIRUV010000131.1 GCA_031254265.1 Candidatus Methanoplasma sp. | reverse complement strand
GGGTAGGTATTGGTGCACTTGGGCCACCCTGAGCAGCCGGCAAACCGTTTTCCGGCCTTGGAGTACGTGATCCTTATCGTTCCTTCTTTACAGACCGGGCATCCGCCAAGGTTGTTTCTGTCGGTGTTGCTCTTGCATTTCGGGTCGATGCACTGTACCGCCGGAGGGGTGCCCTTCCTTATGATCTTCAGCTGTGCCAGACCACATTCCGTACAGACTGTATCGGTTGTCTGTATCAGCGCGCCCCTCGGAAGAGGGTACGCGCGTGCACACTCGGGGTAACCGTCACATCCGATGAAGTTCCCGTTCTTTGATTTCTTTATCGTCATGTTGTTCCCGCAGCTCGGGCATATCCCGATGAACTGCTGAGATCTGAGGGCGGTCCGGATCTCCTCTCCGAATTGTTCTTTTTCCGATGATATCTTCTTCGCAACATCGAAAAGCATGTTCTGCGATTCTTTCACCACGCTCTCCAGCGTGTTCTCGCCGTTGCTGATGTCCAGCATATCCGATTCGAGCCTGGACGTCATCTCCGGCTCCGTGATGCTGCCGCCGTGTTTCTCCAGGGATCTTGTTAGAGCGGTGCCGCTGGCCGTTGGTATCATGTTGTTGCCCTGTACGTAGTTCCTCGAGAACAGCTTGCCTATTATGTCGTGTCTGGTACTCTTTGTTCCCAGCTGCAGCCTGTCCATCTCTTGGATCAGTGAACCCTGGTTGTACCTGAAAGGAGGTTTCGTCTCCGAATCCTCAAGGTTCATGGACCTGATGTCTATCTCGTCGCCGACATTTAGCGCCGGTATGCGGGCCTCCGTGCTTTTAAGATATTTCTTGTAATATTTTTTCCATCCCTGTTCTTTCTGCACATGGCCGTGGGCCTTGAACATCTCTCCGTTCACATCTATCATGCAGTCTGTCTCCTCGGCCAGAGCATTTGGGCCGACTGTTGCCAGGAACCTTCTTACGATAAGCTCATACAGCTTCCATTTGTCCCCTTTCATCTTATCAGAGCTTGCGGCCGCTGTAGGATATATTGGGGGATGGTCAGTGGTCCTCCTCTTTCCTCTGGAGGGGATGATCTTCTCTTGGCTGAGGATCTCTTCGACCTCTGCCTTGAAATCTGAATCCTTAAGTTTCTCAAGCACGCCTTTCATGCTGAGGCTCTTCGGATATTCTGTGTTCTCTGTTCTAGGGTAGGATATGTATCCTCCTATGTAGAGGTCCTCTGCGAGTTTCATTGCGGCAGTAGGAGGTATTCCGATCTTGTTCGCTTCCACCTGCATCATGGTCGTGTCGAAAGGGGGCGGGCGGTATTCTTCTTTGGTCGAGATATCATAGGATATCACTTTCCCTTTCTTTGCGCCCGAAACCACGGACATTATCTTGTCCGCTTCATCTTTGTTCCAGAACGGGTCCTTCTCGTGCTCTCCTTTGAAAGCAAGCATCCCGAACTTACCTACGATGTTCCAGAACGGGACAGGAACGAAACTTTCTATCTCCTCATGGCGGTCCACCAGGAGTTTCAGGGTCGGGCTCTGCACCCTTCCCACCGACATGAAATTCTTCCCGACCTGTCCGGAAGATAAAGATACAAGCCTTGTAAGCACGGCGCCCCATGAGAGGTCGATGATCTGTCTCGCCTCTGCGGCATCAGCCAGCCTTCTGTCGGGCATCGTCAGTTCGGAGAAGGCTTTCTCCACCTCTCCTTTGGTCAGCGCACTGAATTTAGCACGTTTTACTTTAGACATGTCGGCATCAACGGCCGTCACTGTCTCCATGCCTATGAGCTCCCCTTCCCTGTCGAAGTCGGTGGCGATTATTATCTCATCCGCGGTCCTGACCAATTCATGTATCTTGCTGAGGATAGACTTCACCTTCACCTTTTTCACAGGCTCGGCATAGACCATGTCCACCGGAGAGACATTGCTCCAGTCATTGTATTCGTCAGGGTAGTCCAGCTCTATTATGTGGCCTCTGAGACTCACTACTGTGTAATCGTCCCCTCCGGCCTCGAAAGTGATGACGGTGACCCCTCCTCCTGATCCAGAGGTCGATTTCCCGTCGGACAGAATGGTGGAGATCCTCCTTGCGGCGTTGGCTTTCTCCGTAATTATCAGTTTCCTCATTCTTTCTGACGACATCGTTAGGATTATTTAATCGTTGGGAAGTAAAAACCTCACGTTCAATACCGTGCGCCTATGTGATGCATATGGCCTGATGTCTGCGATGCCATGGTGAGTTTGCACCTTAGGACCCCTTTGATCGAGGATATCTCGTTGGCAAGCGATTTCAGGTGGCCGAGTTCTCCTTCGACCACCATGATCTCCATGCATCTGTCGTTGTCCAAGTGGACATGAATCGTCGTATTCACATGCTGCATCTTGCTGTGCTGCAGTCCGGTGAGCTTCTCTCCTATGCCGGTGGTATGATGGTCGTATATCATCACTATAACGCCTGCCATCCGCTCTTTGTCGTTTTTCCACTCGCTCTCAGCGAGAGAATCGCGCACAAGGTCCCTTATCGCCTCAGACCTGCTGACGTATCCTTTTTTCGAGATGATCCTATCAAAATCCCTTAGAAGCTCAGGCTCCAGGGAAACCCCTATGCGCGTCACTCCGTCCATAAGTAATAATGAGTATTCTAATTAATAAATCTATATCAGGAGTATAGGAAGCCAGCACTAAAATCGGCGTGCTGGTCTTTGAAAGGTTGCTCAACGCCATGTCACGTTGCATTTATCTTCATGCAACTGTTACGGCGGAACATGGCCGGTGACATCGGACGGCTGAAGAAGGCCCTGGAGAATGCCGTATGCAGTGCTGTATCCAGCAAGAGGATCGCTGTGGCATTCTCTGGAGGACTGGACTCGGGGATCATCGCAGCCGTTGCCGGGGAATATGCGGAGAAAGCGACCCTCTATACGGTCGGATCGGAAGGGGCGCATGATGCCAGAGAGGCTGTTGCGTCCGCTGAAGAGCTGCAGATGGATCTGACACACATACTGATAACAGAAGAGGACGTGATGGAGGGCCTGAGGGAGATGATACGCATAACCGGAACTAAGGACCCGGTCACGCTGTCTTTCGAACTGCCTTTTTTCCATGTGTGCAAGAACTGCAGAGAGGAGGAGATCATCGGAGGGCTGGGTGCGGATGAGCTGTTCGCAGGTTATTCAAAATATATCGGTGTGGGTCCAGAGGATCTGGAGAAAATGATGGCCGAGGACACGAGGAGGCTTTTGGAGATCACTGTCCCGCACGAAAGGATGATAGCCGGCCATTTCGGGAAGAAGATACATTACCCCTTCCTTGATGAAGCAGTTGTGAAGGAGGCCGGCAGGTTCGATGTGCTCATGATCCAGGCGGACGACCCGACAGCGAGGAAGAGGCCGCTCAGAGAGGTGGCCGGCGCCATGGGGCTCCGCAGCATATCCTCTAAGGAGAAGAAAGCGGCCCAGTACGGTTCCGGCGCAATGAACATCATAAAGAAGATATGCAGGAAGAACAACACCACGTACGCAGACCTGGTGGGGTCCATCTGCGAAGAGGTGCGGTAAGATGCGGAGCGACCTGCGGTCCTGGCTTTATTCCTTCGCCGTCCACGGGATAAAACTGGACCTGGAGAACACCAAGGACCTGCTGAGAAGGATCGGCGATCCGCAGAAAGAGATGAAGTACATACACGTGGGAGGCACGGACGGAAAAGGTTCGATATCCTCCTGCATAGCATCGATACTGATATCGTCGGGGGTCAGGACGGGACTGTACACATCCCCCCATATAATGGATATCAACGAGCGCATGACCGTGAACGGGGAAAATATAACAGATGATGAGGCAGAAGATACGCTGGCACAGATCAAGGAAAGCGTCGAGGAAATGGAGGCTGAAGGGAAGACCCCCACTTTTTTCGAGGTGGTGACGGCGATGGCGTTCCTCTACTTCAGGAACAAGGGTGTCGAATACGCTGTGATGGAGGTTGGGATGGGAGGGAGGCTGGACTCCACGAATGTTATTGTTCCGGAGGTCAGCGTGATAGGGAACATCAGCTTGGAACACCAGGAGTACCTCGGCAGCACCATAGAGGAGATAGCCTTCGAGAAGGCCGGAATAATAAAACCCGGCGTTCCCTGCGTCACCATGAACGGCGACCCTGTATTCAGCGTTCTGAAGAAGGCAGCGGCGGAGAGAGGGGCGCCCATCATACGCATCGACCCAGAAGACATAAACATTGAAAAAATGAGTGCTGACCGCGTGGAGTTCCTGTACAAAGAGGAAAGATACACAGTATCCATACCGGGAAGCCGCCAGGCAGACAACGCCTCAATGGCTGTCGAGGCCGTATCAAAGCTGAGGATATATGGTCAGTGTATAAGATGCAACATCAAAAAAGGCCTCAAGGATGTCAGGTGGCCGTGCAGGATGGAGAAGGTCGGGGCACTTCCGATAATACTTGATGTCACCCACACCGCAGCAGGTTCGAAAGCGCTGGCGGATGACGTGTCCGCCTTGTACGGCAAAGTGGATATCGTGATCGGGATTCTCAGGGACAAAGATGCGGCAACGGTGGCAGATAACCTGTCCCGGATATCCGGCAGAGTGTACGTATCCCGCCTGGACACCGAAAGGTCCGCGGACCCGTATGTCCTCAAAGAGATATTCGGTGCCAGGATCCCGGAGACGACTGCCTGCAAGAGCATATCGGAGGCGATGGACCTTGCAACCTCATCAAAGAACAACGACAGGAACATATTGGTCACAGGATCATTCCATACCGCAGAGGAGGCGATCGCATGGATAAGAAGGACATATCCCGGATATTGGACATACTCTCAAAGGAGTACGACAGAGGAGCATATCCCGGAAGGTCGTCGGAAGGCCTGAACCCGGAATGGGAGCCGGACCCTTTCCACGTTCTAATAGCCACAATACTTTCCCAAAGGACAAGGGACGACAACACAAGGAAGGCGTCGGACAATCTTTTCAGGAGATACAATTCGATAAAAGAACTTGCGGAAGCCGTCCCCGACGAGGTCGCGGTGCTGATACGCCCGGCCGGATTCCCTATGCAGAAGGCTAAAGCGATAGTGGACTGCTGCAGGATGCTGAGGGACAAGTACGGATGCTGCGTACCGGAGGAGACCGACGAACTGTTGACACTGCCCATGGTGGGGAGGAAGACAGCGGCCTGCGTCAGGGCATATGCCATGGGGATCCCGGCGGTGTGCGTGGACACCCATGTGCACAGGATATCCAACCTGATGGGGCTGGTGGATACAAAGGAACCGTTCGCCACAGAAACGGAGCTGATGAGGATAACTCCGGAAGACAGATGGATCGACATAAACAAGTATCTCGTAAGGCACGGGCAGGTGGTGTGTCTTCCGAATCATCCGCGATGTGAAAGATGTTCCGTACGATCTATGTGCGACAGCGGCATGGATAAGGAGTAACATATATAGAATGAGTAATCTCTGTATATTTTCTCACTTTCGGCCACCCCCTGGCTAAGTTCATATACCTAAGCGAATAATGCAGAAATGCCGTTGGATGGGAGCCCGGGTTGCCGTGCTTTTTCACAGGCGGCAACTCCGGGCCATCCGGGCAGGAGGTGATACTATCACCAAAGAATGCCGGACAGTCCGGATACGGATACGTTTCGGTCCTTTGGTGCTCGAGATCATTCTCGAGCCGCCATAAAGTGAAACAGGTATGATTCCACCTTACGGGTCCGGCCCGCATGGGCCGTTATTCCTGCCTGTTTGTTGATTATTTTCAATACATAAATATCCTTTGCCGGCAACACCGCGCATCCCAGATCCATGGGGAGAAGCATATTCCTGTGTTTTGAGGTCCGCAGACGGAGTTGTTTATATCAAAAGTGCGATTCACTCGTGATGCATGAGGTTTCCGTAATGGCCGAACTTATGACCGCTGTAAAGAAAGAACTTGAAAGGTACGATGTAGTATCCGTCAAGGAGGTCGCCCTGACGGTCGGGAGACTTACCAACCTGGGCGCTGAACAGATGGAGTTTGCCTACGAGATCATGTCGAAGGACTCGATCCTTGAAGGTTCCAGGCTGGTCATAATCGAGGAAGAGATAGAGGCGGAGTGCGGGCAGTGCGGGTACAAAGGGCCGGTCAAGAATATGGAGACAGAAGGAGATGTGCACTATAACATCCCGGTGCTCTCATGCCCGGAATGCAACGGTGCCGTTACGATAACGGCAGGGAAGACATGCTGTGTCAGATCGATAGAGATAGAGGAGGCGGACTGATGTTCAAATTCAGGGACGGAGAGACGGCGAAGAAGATACTGTCCGCCATAAAGGACACAGGGATCGAAAGCAGGTTCATGCATGTCTGCGGCACGCATCAGGACACGATAGTGAGATTCGGCCTCGAGGAGATGCTGGCCGACGCAGGAGTGGAGATATGCCAGGGCCCGGGATGCCCGGTGTGCGTGACCACCAGCAAAGAGATCGCAGATGCGATCACGCTTGCCCGCAACGGCATCACAGTAACAGCATTCGGCGACATGATGCGCGTCCCTACGACCATAGGCTCCCTGTTCGACGCCAAAACCGACGGGGCGGACGTGAGGATAGTCTATTCGATAGAGGATGCGGTCAGGATGGCATCCGAACAGACGAAGCCGCTGGTCTTCGTGGCGGTGGGTTTCGAGACCACCGCGCCTTCGACATGCGTACCTCTTAAGAAAGGAGGGCTGCCGGAGAATTTCAGCATATACAGCTGCCACAGGATATGTCCTCCGATACTTGAGGCGATGTTCGAAATGGGCGAGACGAAGATGAACGGCATGATAATGCCAGGGCATGTTTCGGTCATCACAGGACTGGGGCCGTTCAGGCCGTTCTCCCAGAGATACAAGATACCGCAGGTCGTCGCAGGGTTCGAGCCTTTGGATGTCCTCATGGCGGCGTACATGCTGACAAAGCAGCGGGAGGAAGGCCGCTGCGAGGTCGAGAACGAATATACCAGGCTGGTGAAAGAGAACGGCAACCCCATCGCAAGGAAACTTAT
>JAIRUV010000083.1 GCA_031254265.1 Candidatus Methanoplasma sp. | reverse complement strand
TCGCTGTCATCCCGGTTCTCCCCCTTGGCCCTGGATCCGAAAAGGTAGACACGTTTGACGTCATATCTTTCAGCAATAGGTCCGACTATGCAGCACATCTCCTCGAATGTCAGCTCTTTGGTGCATATGATGTCTGAAATGTCCATGATGCTGTATAAACGAGAAAGCTATGTCATTATCTCTGCGGCATCACAGAGGACTGTACTGAAAACCGGTAACAGGGTGCAGAGGTCTGGTCAATCCTCTTTCTTAGTTTCTTCATCAAGCAGCCGCTTGTATGAGGATTCCGTAGCGTCGGACATCCTCCTCATTATAGGGCTTTTCAGGAAGGCGACCGCAAACAGGAACCATACGGCAACGAACCCGAAGATCATCAGATGGTATTCTGTTGGGAACACAGCGAGCGAAGCGATCCCGACCGCCAGATGAGGCACATTGTAGACAAGCGCAACGAGGCCGAAGAGCATCAGGGCCAGTATGGTTGGTTTGAGGTCCTTCGAGACAAACCCGTCAACAGAATAGAACCGGGACAGAGGATATATGAAGAAGAGCTGGGAGATCCCCGCAAGGATCAGGAAGATCAGCATCGCGTTCCTTGCGGTGACATCCTCGAAACTCTCGCCGCCCAGCGACATGTGAGCCCAGAACCCTTCCCAGTCGTTCCACATCGAGGAAACGCCGCTGTATTCTGAGAACATCTGGCGGTAGAAGGTCTCTCCGAGGTCGAAGACGCCGCTTCCGGTGAAGTGCAGGAATATGACGTAGACGGCAAGCCCGAATCCCGCGATCATGACCGCCATAGGTATGGAGAATCTCAGGACCCCTGGCAGGATGAGCGTCTTGTTGTTCGATGGTTTTGCCCATATCGCCATGAGGAACGCCGCGAAGGATACGGAAGCAAGAGCATAGAATGCATTGTGTACAGGCAGCATCGGGAGTCTCCCGAAAGCAAGCAGCAGGATCGCCACAAGCATGGCAAGCACAAAGTTCCTGGTAAGGTACAGGCGCAGTATGTCCCTCATCCCGGTGACTGTCTTCTTCCCTTCGATGATCGCTTTGGGCAGGGCTGAGAACCGGTCGTCCACAAGCACCATGTCCGCAACCCCTCTTGCAGCGCCGCTGCCGCTCTGAAGCGCGATACCGACATTGGCGGCCTTGATGGAACGCACATCGTTGACGCCGTCCCCCACCATCGCCACATACCTTCCGTTCTTTTTCAGAGAATCCACCACCATCTCTTTCTGATCGGGCTTCATCCTTCCGAAGATGTTCGTCCTAAGTACAGCATCGTCAAACTCTTTTTCGTGCAGAGCAGCAAGCTCTTCGCCTGATATTATGTTCCTGCTTCCGGGTATCTCCGCCAAAGAGAACAGTGCATCGACAGTCTCAGGGTCATCGCCGGATATGACCTTGAGGTCCATGCCGTTCTTTTGGAATTCATCTATTATCTCTCTGCAATCGGGCCTGACCTCATCCCTTATCGACACGAGGGCCGCCAGTTCCAGTTTCGGGATCACGGGCTCATCGCCTGCATACAGAGGGGAGTCGGGACCTCTGCAGAGTACCACGGTCCTCAGGCCTTTTTTCGAAAGTTCGGAGACTTTAGATGAGATGTCAGCACCCGTATACTCCTTCAGGACCGGCCATGCGCCCATGAATATCGTCTGAGGCACTCCGCCGGAGACCGTCCTGACAGCACTGTATTTCCTGTCGGAGGAGAACTGTATCTCTTCTTTGAGCACCGACACTTCGGTTCCGAACTCGCTTTCCAAGGCTTTCACGGTGCGGTTCCTGCTGCCGGTGGAAGATACGAACGTCCTTATCATCTGTTCCGCTTCGTTCTTTTCTATGAATGTCTCTATTCCGTTGTAGACGAGGTTGTTGGTGGTTATCGTGCCGGTCTTGTCCATGCAGACGGTATCGACATGGCTCATCGACTCCACCGAGTTCGAGTTCTGCAGCAGAACGCCGCTTTTCGCCATCCTCACCGCGGCGATCATGTAAGTTATGGTTATCAGAAGGAAGAGGGCTATCGGCACTATATCCAGCACAAGTACCGACTCTATCGCGAATATCTTGCCCATCCCTCTGGACACGGTATTGATCACCGCAAGTATGAGCAGGAAGATGAATGCCATCAGCATGAGCATCCTTGTGATCGCCGAGGTCTCCTTCTGCAGGGGCGTCCTCTTGCTTTTGTGTTTTTTGGCGCTTACCAGCATCTGAGATGCGAAAGTATCCTCTCCGAGAGCGGTCACTTTGTAATATCCTTCCCCAGTTATGCAGAATGCTCCTGAGTAGACAGTGTCGCCGTCGTGCTTCCTCTTCGCCCCCGATTCGCCGGTCAGAAGGGACTCGTCCATTTCAAGCGACGAGGACCTTATGATCTCGCCGTCGACCTGGGCCTGGTCGCCGGATGTCAGGCGGATGACGTCGTCAAGCACTATATCCGAAGGGTCTATCTGCACCTCCTCGCCGTCCCGCAGTACATGCACAGTAGGCCGGAGGAGCAGAGCGATCTTGTCGAGTCTCCTCTTCGCTCTCATTTCCTGTATGGTCGAGATGAGGATGTTGAGCGCAATGACTCCGGTGGCAGATAGCGCACTTATGGGCTCTT
>JAIRUV010000003.1 GCA_031254265.1 Candidatus Methanoplasma sp. | reverse complement strand
TTGTACACATCTGCATCCGGAGGGAGCCTCAGCAGTCTTTCATATATCTCTGATGTCCTCTTGTTGTATCTTTTATGTTTTGCAAGGACGGTCACCATGGCTTTCATGGCTTCCGCATTGTCAGGTTCGAGGTCAAGCACGATCTCCATCTGGAATATCCCCGCCTCCAGGTCCTTCTTGCCGTATATGAGCGTCCTGGCGAGCTGCATCCTTGCTTTTGTGTTGTGCGGATCAGTCTCCAAATAAGATTCAAGGGTCTTGACGGCGCCGTCCGGGTTGCCGCTCTCTGTCTGTCTTTTTGCCTTCGAGACCGCTTCGTACTCCGGCTCCTTCATGATGAAGACTAACGCCGAAGGATTAATAACACTTCTGAACTGGCTCTCGGCCGCCGTCCGATCTGCCGAAAAGATGACCGACGTTCCGGAAGGAGGAGTGAACGGATAAATACCCGGATATTAATCAAATGGCATGAAGGTCCTTCTCATCAACGGGTCGCCGCGTGCCGACGGCAACACCTCCGAGCTTGTGAAGAGGTTCATCGGCGACATAGGGAACAAGGCATCTGTGGAAGAGGTGCGTATTTTCAATACGGATATCAAAGGCTGCAAGAACTGCGGCGCATGCCAGAGGGCAGTACTGGAGAAGCACTGCACAGTCAATGACGGGATGTCCGCACTGTATCCCAAGTTCCTGTCGTCCGATGTTGTGATAATAGCGTCGCCGATATACATGTGGCAGTTCACCCCGTGCACGCTGGCATTCCTCAACAGGCTCCATTGTCTCTGCCACTCGGCGGATTTCTCATACAACGAGATGGCGGGTAAGAAGATGGCCGCCCTGGTCACGCTGGGGGACGAGGAAGAGGTTGCGGATTTCGCTGTGAACGGTCTCAAGGAATTCTGCACATTCTTCTCGATAGGATATCTGGGGGATCTCAGGATACCGTTCGCATCAAAGGAAAAGATATCGTCCGGAGAATACGACAAAAGGATCAAGGGGTTTGCAGAAATGATCCTGGGCTGATCATTCGTAAACACGGTTGTCTGTCACGTGCTGGGCCTTGCCCTCGAACCTTTTCAGCGAGCCGGGCAGCACCAGTTTGACATCCGCCTTTATGTTGAGCACGCCCTTCAATCTCTGCTCCACATACTTCGTCATCTTTCCCAGTTCGACCATGTCGTCTGCCAGGGCCAGTTCGTTGAGTTCCACTTCCACCAGCATATCGTCCATGTAGTTGGCGTTCTCCAGGGTTATGTGGTAGAATGTGCTCAGGAACGGTATCTCTCCGATCACGCTCTCTATCTGCGACGGGAAGACGTTGATGCCGCGGACAACCTTCATGTCATCAGTCCTTCCGGACACTCTCATCAGGCGGGGGTGCGTCCTTCCGCATTCACATTCCTCCCAATCGATCGCCGATACATCCCCTATCTTGTACCTCATAAGCGGGAACGCCTCTTTCTGAAGCATGGTGAACACCATCTCCCCGCGTTCCCCGTCGGCGCAGGGTTCGCCTTCTTCGTCAAGTATCTCCAGATAACACATATCGGCCCAGACATGTGCGCCTACCTGTTCCACGCACTCAAGGAACGAAGGTCCGTAGAGCTCGCTTGCGCCGTAGCAGTTGTGAACGCGCATGCCGGTCTTGTCCTGAAGTTTGACACGCATGCTCTCCGACCATGGCTCGCCCCCGGCTATGGCAAGCCTGACCTTTGTGTCATTCCTCATATCGACCCCCATCTTATCGCAGGCATCCGCTATATGGAATAGGTAAGAAGGCGTCCCTACCAATGTTGTCACCGGAAGGTCCTTCATGAGCCTGACCTGCCTCTCTGTGTTACCGGTGCTTGTCGGCAGCACCGCAGCGCCCACCTTCTCTACCGCCTGGTGTACGCCCAGCCCACCTGTGAAAAGACCGTACCCGTGGCTGTTCTGCACCAGATCTCCCTTGGTCATTCCGAAGGAGACCATCCCTCTGGCAAGAGATTCAGACCAGTCGTTCAGATCCTTCTCCGTATAGGCGACCACAGTTGGGCTCCCGGTAGTGCCGGATGAGACGTGGACCCTTTTGAACTCGCTGTAGGGTCTCAGGAACAGGTTGTCCGGATAGTTCTCCCTGAAGTCCGTCTTCTTCATGAATGGGATCTTTCGGAACGTTTTCAGATCCGTCACGTCCGCCGGAGATATGCCGGCAGCCTTCATGCGGTCATGGATGAACTTCGATGTATCATACATCGTGCGAACCTGTTTCTTGATAAGGCCGAGCTGCAGTTTCTCAAGTTCCGCACGGGGCATCATTTCGATATCTTTGTTCCAGAAGGCCATTGTTTCACCGAGTCGTGCTATTCTTTGTCACGATAACATAGAAAAGTAACTTATATAATTTACCTGAAAAACCGACATCGGTTCAGAGGATCAGTTCTTCAGGCAACCGATCGGAACGATGTAGATCCCGTCAGTTGTTGTGTATGCGGCCTCTCCTGCTGTGAGCACCATCAGGAATGACGGTTCGTTCATCTT
>JAIRUV010000064.1 GCA_031254265.1 Candidatus Methanoplasma sp. | reverse complement strand
CCTGCCGGCGAAGTGGGAATACATCGGGGACGTGGTGATAATCAAGATCGACGATAGGTGTCTCCGATACAAGGAGAGGATAGGCGAGGCGTACGCCAGTATACTGGGAGCAAAAAGCGTGCTTGCCGACATCAGCGGGATCGCCGGAGAACTGAGAATGCCGAGCACATCGACCATATACGGAAGCGATACCGTATCCGTAAGGTTAGAGAACGGTATATACTACGAATTCGACGCCGGCAGGATAATGTTCGCTTCCGGGAACATCGACGAAAGGATGCGGATGAAAGAGTTGGACTGCAAAGGGGAGACCGTGGCAGACATGTTCGCAGGAATAGGTTATTTCACTCTCCCCATAGCCAAGTTCACAGGTGCCAGGAAAGTGTTCGCCTGCGAGAAGAATTTCTGCTCTTACAGATATCTCGTAAAGAACCTGGAGAGGAACGGTGTATCTGAGAAAGTGGTGCCGATCCTGGGAGATAACAGGGATATGTTGGGAAAAAGGTTCGCCGACAGGGTCATCATGGGATACGTGCAGACGACATCGGCGTTCCTGCCGAAGGCACTGGACATTGTGAAGAGAGGCGGTACGGTCCACTACCACGACACGTTCCGTGTCGGCGAGTACAAGGAAAGGATAGAGGAAATATTCTCCGCGGCGGCAGTAAAAGATTATGAGATAGAGAGAATAAAGGAAGTGAAATCCTTTGCTCCATCAGTGTCCCATTATGTTGCGGATGTGAGGATCCTTTAAACCGATTCCCCAGAACCGCTGGCGGTCAGGAGGGTGTTCATCGCATCCCTGTACTTCTCGCCGTTTGCATCTACAACAGCCTTTGCGAAAGGCACAAGGAAATCTGTAAAATCCTTTTCCTCGTCGGTAAGATGAAGGGGAAGCACAGCCGCCGGGTCCGCCGCAAGGACGAAAGCCGAAGATATCGATCTGTATTTACGGTCCTTCAGCGTCTCCTTTTCCATTGTCTCGATGACCAGCCTGCTCCCTCCCACCTTGGCCGCTTTTGCTAAAGAATCTGCGAGCTTGGTTATAGGCTTCGGCTTTCTGAACTCCGGGAGGCTCGCAACCACATCAGCCGAGATGAACACTTTGTAGATGTCGCTCAGTGCCTGCGACGGAGAATTCTTGGGCTTCTCCCCGATCCTGCCGGCAATATCCTGGGATGTGTGGGACGCTATCAGCTCTTTCCAGTGGCTGTCCCACAGATACGTAAGGACTTCCGAGGTCTTGCCGTTCTTTATCACAACGGATTCCGGGACGGTGGAAAGGAATTTTCTCAAGGTTGTTTTCTCGTCATCCGGGCCGGAAAGGGCGGACACGAACCTCTCGAGGTCGGAGCCGTAGTTCTCCGCCCCGATGACATACGTTGATACCTCTCCCTTCTTGAGATTCCCCAACTTCTCTCTCTTCGTCATGTTCAGCAGCGTCCGGTCGTTGATCTCTCCTCTCAGGTATTTTTTCAGGAGGTCCCCTTCGACCTTCTCCCTGTCGCTCTCTTTCGCCGAATAGTATGGATGTATCACGTTCACTTCGATATCATCCAAAGGATCCACCGCGCATATCTTCGATATCAAGTACTGTATGGTGGAAACATCCTTCGAACAGTTCTCGCATATCCTGATGTGCTCGTTGATAGATTTGACCTTAATGTCAAGGATCAGGGCATCCGTGTGTCCGCAGTCCAGCCCGTCGTCCTTGAACTCGTAAGGAGAGTCCCAGAATGTTTCGTAAAGATAATCCTCTGGCATATGAGGATGGTTGGCGCAGACCAGACCGTCCTGGAAGGAGTACAGGTGCAGTTTGTTCCTTTTGATGAATGCGTTGTAATAGAGGAGTCTGATCCTAGGATCGTTGTAATACTGGCAGCCGATGAGCTTGTCGTTGCCCACGGACCCCCTCACTGCATAGGAGACCTTCTCCCCGGCGATGGTGGCGGTGGCCAGCATAGATATCTTCCCCGCAGCGGCCAATGATATTGTGCCAGCATATGCTTTGGCCATATCGTCTGACCCTTTGGAGGCAAGTTTAAGAAGCGAGTCTGGGTCATCCTTGTATCGGGAGATGCCGTCAATTGTCTTGAAGGTCTTATCGAAAAGACATCTCCTGCAGTTCCCGGCGCACATAGGACGGAGCAGGGCAGGATCGTCAGCAAGATTCCTTGAACGTTCGAGGATCTCTTCTTCAAGCCTCTTCGGCGTCTGCTTGACACCTCTCATCCTGAGACGCTTCTTCTGTGCCATGCCCTTCCTAATGTATCCAAGTCTTAAATAGCTGATGAAAACATGATCTTCGCCAGCGTTGAAGTACCAGCACAAAAGCTGCGCATTTATTAAATCTCATATAACACTAAGGTGTCTGTGTTCGATACAGTCAAAGGAACGGCATCCGACATCAGGGAGATGAAGATAAGAGGGGCGGGGAGGATAGCCCGCGCAGGGGCATCTGCGATGAAGGATTTCGCAGAGAACTACCGGGGCGGTTCCCTTGAAGAATGCAGAAAGGACCTTGATACAGCAAAGGACATACTGCTTGAGTCAAGGCCTACCGCCGTTTCCCTCTGGAACGGCGTGCAGGCATGCATGAGGGATGTCGGGAATGCCCCGTCCGGAAAAGAGGCAACAGATTCAGTCATCCGCAATGCGGAGACATTCATCAAAATGTCGTCGAACGCAGTCGATATGATCGCGAAGATCGGCGCAAAGAGGGTAAGCAACGGCGATGTGATACTCACGCACTGCAACAGCAGCGCCGCTCTCGGAGTGATAAAGGAGGCTCATGCCCAGAGCAAGGAGATAAAAGTGTTCGCCACCGAGTCCCGCCCATGGAGGCAGGGACTGCTGACCGTGAAAGAGCTTTCTGACGCAGGTGTCGACGTAACCCTCATCGTGGACAGCGCTGTGCGCTCGGTGATGAAGAGGACGGATATCGTGTTCGTCGGTGCCGACACAGTAGCATCCAACGGAGCACTCATAAACAAAATAGGAACGTCACAGCTGGCACTTGCTGCGGATGAGGCAAGGGTGTCATTCAATGTCTGTACGGAGACATACAAATTCTCCCCCATAACATTGTTCGGCGACATGGTGACCATCGAAGAGAGGGACTGCGGGGAGGTCGCAGACATGGAAGCACTTCCCAAGAACGTAAAGATATACAACCCCGTCTTCGACTCGACGCCGGCAAAGTACATCGACGCAATAATAACGGAACTGGGGGTGTTGTCTCCAGGGTCCGTATACGACGTGATGGTAAGGCAGTTGGGGGACGGCATTTTCAAGGAAAGGGATTGTCAATGAGATCATATTCATACATGCATACTGGGAAAAAGATAGACCGCGATGCGCACGTGATCTGCAGATACAGAGTAACAACGGACCTTCCGATCGAGAAGGCGGCGGAGGCGCTGGCGGCGGAACAGTCCACAGGCACATGGACAGGGATATCCACTCTGGACGAGAAGATATTCAGGAGCTACGGCGCAAAGGTGATCGACATCACAGGGGACATGGTCACAATTGCGTTCCCCGAGGAGGACTTCTCCATCGAAGTGGGAGGGATACCGCAGATACTGAGCGTGATAGCCGGCAACCTCTTTGGTCTGGAAGCGCTCCACGGAGTGAGGCTGGAGGATGTGGATTTCCCATCAGGTATTATGAAAAAATACAAAGGGCCTAAGTTCGGAGCGGACGGCCTCAGAAAGATACTGGACCGCCCGGAGAAGCCCCTCGTGGGGACCATTGTCAAACCGAAGATAGGGCTCTCCCCCAAAGACACCGCCAAATATGTGTACGAGGCGGGAAGCGGAGGACTCACCAACAGCAAGGACGATGAGACCCTGGTGGACCAGGCATTCTGCCCGATAGAGGACAGGACCAAAGCGGTGGCCGAGTCCCTGGACAGACTGGAGGAAGAAGGCCACAAAATGATCCATGCGGTGAACATCAGCACCAACGGCGAGAAGATAGTGCAGCTTGGAGAAGATGCGCAGTCCTGGGGGGCGAAGCAGATAATGGTGGATGTGATAACATGCGGATTCGCAGCTGTCCAGGCCCTTGCCGAGGACCCCTCGATAAAGGTCCCGATACACGTGCACCGCACAATGCACGGAGCATTCACCAAGGATCCGCTGCACGGGATATCCATGCTCCCCATCACAAAGATCGTTAGGATGTGCGGAGGCGATGCGCTGCACGTCGGGACCCTGGGAGCAGGGAAGATGGCCGGCGGCGAAAAAGACGACCGCAGCAACCTGGATGCCTGTCTGTCGGAAAGCATGCACAGAACAGTGATGCCCGTCTGCTCCGGAGGGATATACCCAGGAGTGATAGGGAAGATGATAGAGGCATCAGGATTCAACGTACAGATACAGGCCGGAGGAGGAGTGGCAGGCCATCCGGGCGGAGTAAGGAAAGGTGCCATGGGAATGTGCCAGGCCGTCGATGCGGCATTCGAAGGCATCAATGTGGTCAAATATGCAGAAAGCCACCCTGAACTGAGGGAAGCACTGGATCTGTGGGGATTGAAATAAATGAACATAAAAGTAAGATTCCTGGACATCGGGACGGAGCCGGTGGTCCTGATATGCGAAGAGGACGCCATGAAGATAGGCGGGAAGGACAACGACAGAGTAAGGATCGACGGGAAGAAACCTGCTATAGCGCTCCTCAACGTCTCCGATTTTGTATGCAGCGGGGAGGCGATAATATCCAGCAACCTGAAGGACATCGTGAAAGCATCAGACGGGGATGAGCTGAATATTGTCTACACAAGCAGCCCGGAGTCAGTAAGGAGCATCAGGAAGAAGATGGACAACGAGAAGCTCTCGAAAGAAGAGATAAACTCCATCGTCGTGGACATCCTTGAGAACAGGCTCTCAAAGATAGAGGTTTCAGCGTGGCTCACCGCCCTTTACATAAACGGGATGGACATAGATGAGATAGCGGACTTCACCGTGTCCATGGTGGAAACCGGGGACAGGGTGGAATTCACCCGTTCCCCTGTCTATGATTTCCACAGCATGGGAGGAGTCCCAGGCAACAAGATAACTCCCATAGTCGTATCCATCGTCGCGGCGGCCGGGCTCATGCTTCCGAAAACGTCGTCCAGGGCGATAAGCAGCGCATGCGGGACATCCGATTTTGTGGAAACGTTCTGCGATGTGGAAATGGATACGGAAAAGCTGAGGAGGATATCCGAAGAGGTAGGAGGGGTCCTGGCATGGGGAGGGGCGATGAACCTTGCCCCGGTCGATGATCTGGTGATAAAAGTGGAGCACCCACTCGGCATCAACCCCCGCGCACAGATGCTGGCATCCATTCTCAGTAAGAAACTGGCCATAGGTGCGACGCATCTCGTCGTCGACATCCCCATGGGTTCCGGGACCAAGGTCCCCACAATAGATGTGGCGAAAGCATATGCCAGGGACTTCATGGACCTTGGCGAGAAGCTTGACATACATGTCGAATGCGCCATCACTTATGCGGACCAGCCGGTAGGAAGCGCCATCGGTCCGAAACTGGAGGCAAGGGAATGCATACGCATCCTGGAAGGGGAGAAACATCCCTCCAGTGTGATAGAGAAGGCGTGCGATATCGCCGGAATGGTGCTGGAGATGGGAGGCATGAACAACGGAGGAGAGAAAGCGAGGGAGATACTCGAATCCGGAGCGGCTATGAAGAAGTTCAGGGAGATAGTCGCCGCCCAGGGAGGGAACTACGACATAAGGTCGGACGACCTGGTCCCGGGAGAGTTCGTGGCCGAGGTCACATCGGTCAAGTCCGGCTATGTGCACACGATATCCAATAAAGACCTGGTATCCATCGCGAAGGCCGCGGGCGCGCCTTCTGACAAGGGTGCGGGCATACTGCTGTTCAAGAAGAAAGGCCAGAGGGTCGAGAAAGGGGACGTGCTGTTCGAGATATACGGCGACAACAAGGCCAAGACGGACCGTGCGAAGGAGCTTGCGGCGAAGTACAAACCATATGATATCGAGGGAATGCTCCTTAAGAAGATAGCGGCCCCCAGGACAAGGTAAGATGCGGGCGCTGTGCGTGACCGTCGATCTGGACAGGGATGCCAACATCCCGATCCGGGGCAGCATAGCCGCCGGGTCTGCGGACCGAGGGAACGGAACGGGTCCGAGGTTCTCCTCCTCAAAAAGAGGACTCTCGCTCCTGGCGGAATTGTTCGACGGGATGGGGATCAAAGCAACATTCTTCGCCGAAGCCTCTGCACTGAAGAGAATGGATGCCGGCCTCCTCTCGGGCCATGAAGTAGGGGTGCACGGAGTTGACCACGAAGACCTCACAATGATGAGCGCAGACAGGAAAAGAGAGGTCATCAGAGAAGCCGCCTGCACAGTGAAAGCCATTACTGGAAAGTGGCCCAGGTGTTTCAGGGCGCCGTACATGAAAGCTGACAGGGAGACGATCGACATGCTTCCGGAATTCGGCATGGACATCGATTCATCATTCTACAAGGAAGTGACGGGATCCTTCCTGCCTGAGAGGATGAGCAACGGCGTATGGGAGATACCGGTCCCCGAGGGGAGGGACGCTGCGGGAAAGAGGATCACCGCATTCCTATGGCCGATGCATGAGTCAAAAAGGAGGCCGGAGGACTACATAAGGATGGCATCGGTGATGGAAGAAGGAGTCTTTGTCATAGCGACCCATACATGGCACATGGTCGAATCCGCCGAGAGGGGGATGATGTCCCGAGAAGAAATAGAGAACAACATCTCCAACGTAAGGAAAGTGCTGGAAGGGATGACGGACGCGGGCATGGTACCCATGACGATGACGGAGGCCAGAACAGCGGCCGGAGGGCCGTGAACACACGGACACACGCTGGAAACCGAGAACGCAGAGCATGTGCGTTGGAATCAGGACAAAAAACCAAATCCCCGTCTCGCTAATATAATATAATAGAGTGGCTTTCAACAACTTGGTGAAATTCTGTCCGAGCTGATACTAGGGAAGGCCGTATCCGAAAGCATATATGCAGAACTCAGAGAGAGGATAAACTCTCTGAAATCCAAAGGTACGACACCGGGCCTTGCAGTGGTACTCGTCGGAAGCGATCCCGCGTCAGAGGTCTACGTCAGGATGAAAGGCAAAAAATGCGAAGAGCTCGGCATGCATTCGGTCACTGTCGCGTTGCCCGAGGACACTGCGGAAGAAGAACTTCTGAAGAAGGTCACGGGATTGAACAGCGATAAGAGCATCCACGGGTTTCTGGTGCAGTTGCCGCTTCCAAAGCACATCGACGAAAAGAAGGTCATCAATGCGATAGACCCTAAGAAGGATGTGGACTGCTTCCACCCGGCGAACGTCGGTAAGATGCTCATAGGAGAGCCAGAATTCCTTCCTGCCACGCCGGCAGGGGTCCAGCAGATGCTGGTCAGGTCCGGTGTGGACACAAAGGGGAAACATGTCGTTGTGGTGGGAAGAAGCAACATAGTCGGGAAGCCCATGGCGGCGATGATGGTGCAGAAAGGTGACGGAGCGGATTCCACGGTCACGGTCGTGCATTCAAGGACCAAGGACCTCCCTTCCATAACAAGACAGGCGGACATCCTGATAGTGGCGATGGGCAAGCCGAACTTCGTGACGGCGGACATGGTGAAAGAGGGAGCCGTCGTGATCGATGTCGGTACGAACAGGGTGGAAGATCCTGCCGCCCCTAGCGGATCCAGGCTTGTGGGGGATGTGGACTTCGACAATGTGAAAAAGAAGACATCTGCTATTTCTCCGGTGCCCGGAGGAGTAGGTCCCATGACGATATGCATGCTCATGGCAAACACGGTGGCGGCCGCCGAGAAGGCCGCAGTTTCAAGGTGATCAAATGATGAGGGAGTGCGAGGATCACGGCTATTTCCGAGACGAAAGCTGCCCGGTCTGCGGAGAAGAAGGAAAATTCCTGATGAGCGACTACGAAGTAGAGAAGATAGGCAGGACGATGGCGGGGATACTTAGGCACGGTAAGTTCGAACTGGAGATGGACGACCAGGGATTCGTAGATACGAGGGATATCGTCGCCGTAGTCAAGTCCCGTTACCCGAAAATGAAGTGGCTGAGGACCCACCACATAGAAGCGATGGCTGAAACCGACCCTAAAGGAAGGTACCAGATATCTGGGTCTGATGTAAGGGCGACATACGGCCACACCATAGAGCTGAGCCTCAGGCTCCCCGTGGACAACATCCCGGAATTCCTGTATTATCCGACAACGGAAGAGGAGTGCGAACTGTTGCTCGAGGACGGTCTTTTCCCTACTGACAGGGCGATGGTGCACCTCTCACGCTCTTACAAGGATGCTATGAAGGCAGGCTTGGTGAGATCGGAGGAACCGGTCATACTTGTTATAGACACGGCAGGATGCATCGACGCAGGCATAGAGATAGGAAAGGCAGCGAAGACAGTTTTCCTCTGCGACCAGGTCCCGCCGGAATTCCTGAGCATCGCAGAAGCGGAAGAATCAGAGGACGAAGAAGAAGACTATCTCGAAGAAGATGAAGAGGACTGAGCATGGTGTACATCCTCAAGCCTGACGAGGTCAGGCAAAAATACGGTCCGCTATTCTGCAGAGGATTCCTCACAATGGTGGACGAAGAGAGAGGGATAGCACAGATAGTCGAGAAATGCACGTCAAAAGGCCCCGGAGAATGGGATGTTGTGAACCGTAAGAGGGCAGGGGGCGTCATCAAGAGCATAAGGATGGACGGCCAGACGCTGATAATGGACGTCTTTATCGGAGAGAAGGAGCTCAAGTTCGGCCCGGTGTCCGGATACGTGGGAGGCCAGGGGATCGCCGCTCTGAAGGTGGAGGGCGACAGAGTAAGGACCACATGGTACGGCATAGCAGGGGCGACGGTGGGAATAGGAGCGTGCATCGCCCAATGTCCGGACGTGATCCAGACGGAATACCCGGATGATTTCAAGATAGGAGGGGCCCATGTCGCCCATGTCGACATCATCACGCCGAAGACGGTCAGGGTCATAGTCGGGATAGATGATACCGACACCAAGGAGAGAGGGGCGTCGTGGGTGGCGGCGATGAAGATGGGAAGCAGCTGCCCCATCGGCAGTTTCATCGATCACAAGATAATCCAGCTGAACCCGAAGGTTCCTCACAAGACGACCAACTGCTGCTCCACTGCGGTATCGTTCGCTGTGAAAGAAGAGGACATACCCGCGCTTATAGAGTACTGCACGGAATTCGTCAGGAAGGAGTCCTTCTCCAAGGATTCCGTAATGACGGTGTTCAAAGGCCTCATTATACCCCCGCAGCTCAAAGAATACGGAATAAGGGCGAAGACCGAGATACTGGATGAGGAGGACGCCGTGAAAGCGGCGAGGGAGAACGGAGTGCAGGTGATCAGCATCACGGGCACAAGGGGCGTTATCGGCGCAGTTGCGGCGATAGGCTGTTTCGACATGGGCGGCGAGGCGGCCGGAATACCTGAAGATTTCATGTGATCATATGAAATTCCCAAAAATACTTTCGAAGACCGCGTACTCGAAGTACAGAAGGGAACTGACAAAGAATGTCCTGAGCGGCCCGATACCGAAACATATCGCTATAATAATGGACGGCAACAGGAGATATGCCTCCGAGGTCCTGGAAAGCGATGCCAAAGAAGGCCACCGCAGAGGCGAAGAGAAGATAGAGGAGATGCTGTGGTGGTGCCTCGACCTTAAGATAGAATATGTCACGGTCTACGCTTTTTCCACCGAGAATTTCAAAAGAGGCAAAGAAGAAGTGGACTTCATAATGAAACTGTCAGAATCCGCATTGTACAGGATGGCCGATAACGACAAGGTCCATGAGAACAAAGTGAGGATAAGAGTGTTCGGAGACCATGCCACTCTGCCGGACAGCGTGAAGGACGCAATAAGATACGCAGACGAGAAAACATCATCCTACTCGGACTTCCATTTCAATGTCGCTATGGCATACGGAAGCCGGCAGGAGATAATCACTGCCGTCAAAGATATAGCGAGAAAGGTCGCCAACAAAGAACTGGAGGTCGACGACATCTCGGAAGAGACGTTCTCGGACCACCTGTACACCTCGGACATACCCGACCCGGACCTGATATTGAGGACATCCGGGGAGGTCAGGATATCAAATTTCCTTCTTTGGCAGCTGGCCTATTCGGAATTGTATTTCACGGACATCTACTGGCCCGGCTTCAGGTACATAGATTTCCTAAGGGCCATAAGGTCGTACCAGCAGCGCGTAAGACGATACGGTGAATGATATGGCGCGGTCGGACCTGATATTCCTTCACGCCCCAAGCGTGTACGACTTCAGAAAGAAGCCCATCTTCTACGGACCTATAAGCGACGTCATACCAGCCTCCCCTGTATTCGAGATGTATCCTATAGGCTTCATGACCATCTCAGCGCATCTGGAGGCGGCGGGGTTCAGGACAAGGATCGTCAATCTCGCGGTACAGATGCTTCATGATGACAGGTTCGACGTAGAGAGAAGAATAAGGTCACTGGATGCCGATGTCTTTGCTATAGATCTGCATTGGATGCCCCATGTCCACGGGGCGACGGAAGTGGCCAAGCTGGTAAAGAAGTACCATCCTGACTCTAAAGTGGAGTTCGGCGGCATGACTTCATCTTACTTCTGGGAGGAGCTCATCAGCATGCCGGAAGTGGACCTGGTGATGAGAGGGGACACCACGGAAGAGCCGACAGTGCGTATGATGACCGCTCTGCAGGAAGGCGGCGACCTGTCAGAGGTCCCGAACCTGGTGTGGAAGGACGACCTCGGCAGGATACATAACAACGGAATAACCCATTCATTGGATAACCTGGACGATATCAGGTTCGACTACGGGACAATGATAAAGAGCACCATAAGGCACATGGACATCAAAGGCGCGCTCCCGTGGTACGGCTGGGACAGACAGCCTCTTACGTCGGTGTTCTCGGTAAGGGGTTGTTCCCTCAACTGCGCAGAGTGCGGAGGGTCGGTACATGCAGGCATGAAAGTGGCCTGCAGGAAGGCGCCCGCATACAGGAGTCCGGAGAGGCTCGCAGAGGACATGGACATGATCCAGAACTATCTGGACTCGCCGATCTTCGTTGTCGGGGATATAAGGCAGCAGAGCGAGAAGTATGCTGAAAGGTTCCTTAAGGCGGTCAAAGAGAGAGGTATAAAGAACCACGTCGTGATCGAACTCTTCGGAGGGGCGGGAGGGCACTTCTTCTCAGAGCTGGACAAAGCGTTCGAAGGCGGCTGGAGCATAGAATTCTCTCCCGACTCCCACGACGAGGCGGTCAGGAATGCACTGGGTAAAGGGTACACCAACGATGCGATAGAGAGGTCGGTGGCCTCCGCCTTCGACAACGGATGCAGCAGATTCGACCTGTTCTATATGACCGGCCTCCCCTTCCAGACAAGGGAGTCGGCAATAAACAGCGCCAAGGCGTCGAAGAGGCTCTGGAATATGGTGGGCAGGGACGATAACCTCATCATATTCAATGCGCCCTTCGCGCCCTTCGTCGATCCCGGAAGCAGAGCGTTCGAAAATCCAGACAAATGGGGGTACAGGTTTTTCGCCAGGACCCTCGGAGAGCACAAGAGGCTGCTCGATAACCCATCGTGGAAACATGTGCTGTCCTACGAGACAAAATGGATGGACAAGGACATGATAGCGGAGACGACATACGACGCAGCCATAGAACTTGCCACGATGGAATATGAGAGCTCGAGGATAACCGCCGAGGCCATGAGGCAGAGGAACGAAAGGACGGAGACGGCACGCATGCTCATGCACAGAGTGGATGAGATAATGGCCATCTCAGATGCGGAAGAGCGGGAGAGCAGGCTGTGGGAGATAAAAGAGCATGGAAAAGAGCTTATGAATTCAACTGTCTGCGACAAGAAAGACCTCGACTGGAAGTCTGGATCCATATGGAGGAACTCGCCGCGTATTATCGCAGGGCTTGTGCGCAGTTTCCTTGCCTGAGAATGTAATGTCCTTAAGGAACCGAACTAGATTCACTTTTTCCCTAATTCTTTGGACTTCAAGGCGGACGCCTCGACGGCGTTGATCAGTGCGGACCTCAGACCGCCCTCCTCAAGGACCCTTACCGCCTCTATGGATGTTCCGCCGGGAGAACAGACGATGTCCTTCATCTTGCCCGGGTGCTCGCCGGTCTCCAGTATCGTTTTCGCTGCGCCCAGCAGCGTCTGTGCAGCCAATTTTATGGATACATCCCTGGGAAGCCCTACAAGGACCCCGCCGTCCGACAGGGCCTCTATTATCATATATGCAT
>JAIRUV010000144.1 GCA_031254265.1 Candidatus Methanoplasma sp. | reverse complement strand
TGCGGAGTCGTCCGTCGCTATCCTCGGGCAGGCTGTGTTGATATAAGCATCCACTTTGTACGGCAGCAGGGCGTCGGGTCCGATCTCATTCATTGCAAGCGTGTACGCTTTTTTACCCTGCTCCGTTATCCTTTTGACCATCAGGTCGGCAACTGCAGACCTGTCCTGCCCGGCCTTCGTGCATACGATCACTAAGAAACTCTCGGCTGCCCTCGCGCTCTCTATTGCCGCGAACCTCTTCCTCAGCATCCTGTCCCTTGCCTCATCCACTGTCCTTATCTCTCCTGTGAGCGGATCCAGTACGATCATCTTCTTCTTCACACCAAAAGCCGCCGCAAGCGGGTGGAAGTCGCCTTCACCGATGTAAAGGAACGCGTCCGCGCGGTCGCTGACAGAGACGGCCGCACTGAAATTGCATCCGAGCACCTGGCCGGGATGGAATATCCTGCCGTCCCCCCTGCCTATGAAGACCTCTTTGCCCATTCCTTCGAGGATACTTTTCGCCTTCGGCAGAAGCCCTATGTACTGAACGGTGGCCAGCAACCCTACTTTTTCCGGAAGTCCTTCCGCCGCCTTCCTCACATACTCTTCTATATCCGGGTTCGCCCTGACCTCGATGAACAGGACATCGCCGTCGTTCTCCTGGGGATGTATCGGCGAGTGACCGAAATGCACCAGCGCGTCAGCGTATCTTTTATAATCCGCAAAAAGGTCGCATGCGCCGTAACACGGGTCCCCTAGGATAATGATCTCTGCTTTCGTGGAATCGCGCAGAACATCAGATATCCTTAGGGCATCCATCTTGAGGCCTTCAGGCAGCTGGACCGCAACAGTCCCGTATCCTTTTCTTCGGATCCAGGAGACTGCCGTACCGATATCCAATTCGAACATTTATTTCAGGTATTCCTGTCCCGCCTCTACTTCGACGTAGCAGGGGGAGGGGAACTTCATGGACGCTTTCCAAAGGGCGGTCTTGGCAACGCCTGCCTTATCCGCTGTCACTCTGACAGTGAGTATCGCCTGGTTGCGCTCGAGTCTCGCCGCCGTTCCCACATTCTTACCAAAAGAGTTGCGCATTCCGCTGGACACACGGTCAGCACCGGCGCCTGTCGCAAGTTTGTTCTCCCTGAGGACGCAGTGGGGGTATGCCCTTACTTTAAGGTGGTAATTCGCCACTCCAGCCTGGCTTGAAAGCATCTTGTTGGCTGCGATACGTCCGGCTTCCAGAGAGGTGTGCCTGACCTGCACCCGGTTCTCCACTTTGAGCGTGAGAACTACAGGGAATTCCCCTGCCGGGCTCCCCATATCGAACTGGCTCAGCCTGCTTGCGGGAACTCCTCCCATGTATTCGCGGCGTGTATACGCCTGTCCTGTTATCCTTCTGTACATAGATGCGGGCTTTCTTACCATATGCGCCACCTGCGTGGAATGTGATAGAGCGACAATCTCGAATTTCTATTTAAAGACTGTTGCTGTTCTAGGATTTTTACCGGGCCGTTGTGCTTTCCTACATAACTGCTGCGCCCTCGGGGCCTAAGGAGCATGTCCTCATTGGGGCGTTATGCAACGATATATTCAAGAAATTCCTCCTCGGTAAAGATGCCGGAAGAACGTCTCGCTAAAATCAGCAGCGGGTGACATATATTTATATCAGTATCTTAACTCACATCCTGAAACATGTCAAAAAGGCGTATCTCCAAGAATGCTGTGGTCGGGATCGGCGAGGAACGTATCTCGATACTCGCCGGCCTGTCGGCAGATGCCTTGAGGGAGGGCAGGGAAGACCATGCCAGAAGGTATGTTTCGTTGGCAAGGAGCATCAGCAGGAAGACCAAGGCCAAGATTCCTGCCGAGTTCAGGTACTGCAAGAAGTGCCTGATCCCTCTGGTGCCGGGGATCAACTGCACAGTAAGGCTGACCGGGAAAAAGATAGTCACCGGATGCCAGAACTGCGGCGGTCTGAGAAGGATGCCTTATATCGAGGAGAGAAGGAAATGACGGAAAAGGAAGCAAAGAAGGAACTGATGAGGCGTGCCAACGACCTCAGCCCCACTGTGCATGTGGGAAAAGAAGGAATAGACGACGGCGTTCTGAACGAGATCGTCGCCCAGCTGAAGAAGGCCCGGCTGATAAAAGTGAAGGTGCTGAGCACGGTCGAAATCGACACCAAAGAAATTGCCGAAGAGCTTGCCTCATCCACGAACTCCGTCATAGTGGATGTCAGGGGAAGCGTGGTGGTGCTCACGGATAAACGCACATGGACATCGCTTAGCCAAAAGAAATTCTGAGGGATTGGAATGCTCGATGTCAACATCATAAGGACACAGCCGGAAACGATCAGGCAGATGCTGATCAACAGGAACAAGGACACCGGGATACTGGACAGATTCCTCTCCGCAGATTCTGAATGGAGAATGCTGACAGACGAGAACAACCGCCTGAGGAAGGTCAGGAACGAAGTGTCCCTGCAGATCTCCAAACTGGGGAAGGGAGACGAGAAGGACTCTAAGATCGTCGAGATGCGGGATGTCGGAGAGAAGATAAAGGACAACGACGCCAGGATCGCAGAGCTGGAACTTATCAGGGACGACTGCACTCTCAACATCCCAAACATACCTCATACCTCGGTCCCCGTCGGAAAGGACAGCACCGAGAATGTAGTGATTTACGAAAAAGGAGAGAAAAGAAAATTCGACTTCGCTCCGAAGCAGCACTGGGAGATCGCTGAGTCGCTTGACATAATCGATTTCGACAGGGGCGTCAAGGTCGCCGGCAGCGGATTCTACTGCCTGAAAGGGGACGGTGCCCGCCTTGAGCGTGCGCTGATAAATTTCTTTTTGGACACCCACATCCGTCAGGGGTATACCGAAGTGTTCCCTCCAATTGTCGTGAACAAAGCGGCGCTAACGGGCACGGGACAGTATCCCAACCTGAAAGATGATATGTACCATATTGAGAAGGACGGGCTTTTCCTTAACCCGACCGCAGAAGTGCCAGTGACGAACCTAGTCATGGACGAGATATTCGAGATCGATAAACTCCCTGTCCTGTACACCGCATACCTCCCGTCCTTCAGGAGGGAGGTGGGGAAGCATGCTGACACCAAGGGGATAATACGGGTCCACGAGTTCAACAAGGTTGAGATGGTCAGGTTCGTACATCCAGACACCTCTTACAATGTTCTTGAGACACTCAGAGGAGATGCGGAAGAGCTTATCTCCTCTCTTAAACTGCCGTACCGCGTCCTGCTGCTTTGCACAGGGGATATGGGCTTCTCCTGCTCGAAATGCTACGACATCGAACTGCACGCTCCTGCGAACGATGTCTGGCTGGAGGCGTCGTCATGCTCGAACTTCACTGATTTCCAGGCAAGGAGGGCACGTATCAAATTCAGACCGGAACCGCACATGAAGAGCGAGTTCATACACACGCTGAATGGGTCAGGACTCGCACTTCCAAGGACGATGGTGGCCATACTTGAGAATTATCAGAACAGGGACGGCACGGTCGCTGTGCCGGAAGTTCTCGTGAAATATATGGGAAAGGAAATCATCGGATGATCATGCCAGGATGCGGTCGAGGCTTTCGAGGATCCTCTCGGCGCCTATTCCGGTGCCGTTGCTGAGCAGTTTTTTCCTCAGTTCCTTCTCGCCCTCTTCCAGAGCCCTTGACGATATGCCGTAGTACATCGATGCCTTCGTTTCGATGTATGCTGCCATCAGGTCGCATGCTTTGATGTCCTTCCCCCTCCTTTTTCCGAATCTTGCGTCGTCGACATCGGTGAACGGCTCGAACACCATGAACTCGAGCTCCTCGTGCCAGGAACCGGGTATGAGGGGCATTATCTTTGATTGGATCAGTTCCCTCTCGTAAGATTCCAGAATATGTGCCAGCCCGTCCACGTTCACTTTGATCGGCGTTATGACGTCCTTCGTGAGGACCTCCGGAAGATCGTGGAATAGCGCAGTGTAATAGTTGTTGTATATCTGCCTGCCGTCCGCCTTCCTGTCAAAGTCGTTAAGGAATATCATGTTGGCCACCATGAGAGAATGTCCCAGGACCGCGGTCCTGGGTATCCTGGGGGTCCTCGCCCATCTCTGCTGGAATCTCAGCTGGCCGATGAGGTCTATGAAGTCGAATGTGTCCTCGCCATTCTTCTGTTTTTTAACGCCTATTAGATCCTGATGTAAGGATATCTGCTCGTCTATCTCCCTCTTGGTGTTCTCTATGCCGTACATAGAGCGGTTGGCATCGTATATGGTCTTGAACTCCCACCTTGTCGCAAGATAGTGGGCCGCCCTGATTATGTCGTCTTCCTTCGACCCCTTCTCAGACCAAAGATAGCCTTCCAATCTGGACCTGAACTCAGGGTCTGCGTCCGGTACGTTGGCGTCGAAGCACCTCAGAACATAGCTGTTGACCTCCTCCGACTTCTCCGACACGACCCTGTGGAAGACCTGGGGCTTCAGGTCTGTCATCACAGATCGTTGTATGAAAGAGAACAGAGAATGTTCGATTATCCTGCTCCAGTCAAGCTTTGCGCCGCCTTCGGTCTCCTCATACTTCCCGAGGACCCATGCGATCGCCGCCTTGTGCGCCTGTTTGTCCAGCTCGGTCAGGTCGATCGTCCTTAGATGGTCGTTCCACCTGTGCATGTTCGCTGTGTCGAACATCAGATACAGGATGTCTCCGTTCAGTGCCTTCTTCTCCGGCATTAGAACGCCTCAGCAGGGATAGTTTAACGGAACATCGCCGTCCTGATCCTCCTGGACGGTTTCCGGTTCTGATTCGTTGTTCCTGTAGCTGATCGCACGACTCGGCTCCGCCGTATAGTCTATTATATAACCTTCATCCAGGTCGTTCGGAACAAGGCGCGCGTCCTTCCTTATCTCGTCGAACCTCATGAATTCCTCATGTTCCTTTCTCAGTTCCCTGCCGTCGAGATGGATGAACAATGCCGATACGGCGATGGCGATTATGCCGGCGGCTATCAGTACCTGTGATGCCAGCATCGGAACTGATATGAAACCTATTACTCCGAAGGCTCCGACCGCCAGCAGAAGCATGCCGATGATGTCCAAGAGCGCCCACATCCACCTTTCGAACATGACCGTATATTACACAGTCGGTTAATAATGGTAATCGCCTCTGCGCTGTTCGGCAGCGGACAAACATCTGATTAAAAAAGACGAGGTGATAGTAAGCATATGCTCCGAAATCTGTGGCTTTTTCCTTTAATGACGTTGCCCCTGTCTGCCCACTTGGTTGTGCCAGCATAGTTAGAATTAGATCAACATATCTGAGTATCTTGCTACTAAATTTGGCAAGGGATTTGAAAAGACCAAACCCCTGCCGAATGCGTCAGCTCTACCTGATGTTCCCAAAGTTGACGCACTGCGTCAACAGTTGAGCTGGACTCATTAACGTCTGATTATGCGCGTTGAAAATCCGAGGGCCCGCGACTATTATCTGGACAAACGTGCAATTACAGAAGAGAGCCCATGAATTGATGCGACAAACCTCCCATTGGGATCATACTTTGTGCAGAAAAGAACGAAAGTACAGAGAAGGAACTGTTGTTGCGCGAGAATGCCTTGCGAGATGAAAGTGCTAATAATAAAAACAGAGCCAGAACTAAGTAAAACTGCCAAATCGCTGGAGAGATTATATATCACATCTGCCATGACTTATTTGCAAGAAAACCGGCAAGGAAACAGATCT
>JAIRUV010000138.1 GCA_031254265.1 Candidatus Methanoplasma sp. | reverse complement strand
CAACCCCTACGAAAATGCCGCCCGGAGTGTAGATCTCCAGCCCTTTGATGTTGTTGATGGTCTCCAGCATACTATCGCCCTTTTGTTGTTCCCTCTAAACTTATTTAATCCTTTATAATAATGGCGGATAATCAGGTGAGTGTAGTGGTAACAGAATTGACAGACAACACTTTTGACGAATTCGTTAATGGTAACAAGATAGCGGTGATCGACTGCTGGGCGCCCTGGTGCGGCCCCTGCAGGAGGATGACTCCCATTATGGAAGAGCTCTCGACCGAACTCAAAGGAACGGCGGGCGTGGCGAAACTCAACGTTGATAACAGCCCCGCAATATCCGTAAGGTTCGGGATAAGGGCGATCCCCACCCTGCTGATATTCAAGGAGGGCGTCCTCGTCGACACCCTGGTGGGGCTGAGGACGAAGGAAGACATATTGGAATACATAGAAACAATGTGAAATGATAGCTGATGTCGTGATAATCGGCTGCGGGCCTGCGGGCCTGCAGGCAGGGATACATTCGGCCAGGAAGAAGGCCGACACCGTGATAATCGGAAAGATCGGGAACAGTGCGCTCCACGGCGCGCACATCGAGAACTACTTCGGCATCGGCGGCATGACTGACGGCTCCGTTCTGCTGAAAAAGGGACTGGAGCAGGCACTGTCGTTCGGATGCCGGCATATCGACCTGGATGTGATCGGTGCCGCGGAGGACGGCGACGGGTTCAGGATCACCGTCGAGTCCGGAGAGGACATCGTGTGCAGATCAGTGGTGATCGCCACCGGCATATCCAGAATGAAACTGGGCATCCCGGGAGAGAAGGAGTTCCTCGGAAAGGGAGTGAGCTACTGTGCGGAATGCGACTGCAACTTCTACAAAGGGCTCAGGGTCGCCATGATCGGCAACGGTTCCAAGGCGGCAGTGTCTGCCGAACTTATGACGAAGTATGCCTCAACGGTTTATTGGATCGACAGCGGGATCTCTGCCGACGGGAGCCTTGTGGACAGGGCGCGGGAAGCGGGAGTGAAGATCATTGCAGGAATTCCAGAGAAGATAATCGGCGGAAAGAACGTCGAGACCCTGCTTTTGAGTGACGGGTCCGCGATAGAGGCGGACGGGATATTCATCGAATTGGGCGGAAGGTCGTCCTCGGACCTGGCGATGGACCTCGGCGTGATGCCCAAAGCGGACGATTCGATCAAGATCAACAACAGATGCGAGACCTCTGTTGAGAGGGTCTTCGCATGCGGCGATGTGACGGGCAGGCCCTGGCAGCTGGCCAAGGCCGTCGGGGAAGGGGCGGTAGCCGGGCTCAACGCCGCCGACGCTGCCAAGGGTGCACCATGACGATCGAGGACCTGATCTCGAGCATGCTCAGGGAAGAAGGAGGATTCCAGAGAGCCTTCAGAAGCATGCTTGAGGACGAGCTTGAGATGTCGCTGAGCGAATTCAGCTCCATATCCGGGATCTCCCAGAGCACCATGTACAAGATACTCGAAGAGAAACGGGAGCCGAACCTCAGGACGGTCAGGCAGATCATACGCGCGCTGAACATGATAACCATGTCCGGCGAGAAGAATTTCGTTGCCGTCATCGCTTCGTCGACCTTCATGGAATCCCTCCCGAAGAACATAACGCTGGAAGGGAAGGCCATCCCCATCAGGGAGTACCCCATATCGACGGTCGAGGATGCCATCATCGCAGCTGTGAGAGCAGAGCGGGACGGCGCGCTCGCAATAGTCTGCGCGCCGATAATCGCCCTCACTGTCAAAAAGATCCTCCGTATCCCTGTGTCCCCTGTGATGCCTCTTGGAAGTGTTCTTAAAGCATTGGACGACATTAAAGGTCTTGTCTGAACAAATTAAAATACCAGCTTAACATTTTATCCGATACAGGGAGATGTGTACACTGTTCGAACTACAAGTTGTGAGCAACACTCCGATGAGCGCCGTGTCGGATAAGAATATCGTGGCGGAGACATTTCTTGTGCAGATCGGATATATCCCGAAAGGCTATGACCCGAAGACATCGGCGACCGGCGTCAGGGACAGCGTCCCGTACAGACTTTTCATGGACTTCTTCATGAAGAACGCGAACAAAGCATGGGCGGTGGAAGAGCTGGCCGCACTTCTCGAAACGACCAAACCCACGATATACAGGCACATCAACAAACTGAAGTCCATGGACCTTCTGGAAAGCATAGACGTGGAATTCGACGGCGCCCTAAGGAAGGGATACCGGATCAGGTACGGCGACCTTTCCAAGGCTTGGAGTTTCACCGAGGCGAATGTCGGCATGGCGATGGAGAATTACAGGCGGACCGTATCCCATTTCCAGTCCCTCACGAGGGCTGAGAACGAATGAGCAAAGACGGGGAACTCAGCCTGAGGATCATATCCGCCCTGAAGAGCGGGGATGTGACGGACAGGGAAGGCGTCCAGAGACTGAAGATACAGCTGTGCGGCGAGTTCGGCCTTAAGGATGTCCCGCCGAACTCAGACATCCTGAAGGATGTCGACCCTGAGGACAGGGAGTTCATTGAACCGTTCCTTATCAAAAAACCCATGCGCACGATGAGCGGCGTGGCCGTTGTGGCGGTGATGACCTCCCCCCATCCTTGCCCCCACGGGCAATGTTCCTATTGTCCCGGCGGAGTTGAGGCCGGGTCCCCGCAATCATACACCGGACAGGAGCCTG
>JAIRUV010000045.1 GCA_031254265.1 Candidatus Methanoplasma sp. | reverse complement strand
GTAGCCGCTGGTATCGTCCAGATAGAAGAACAGCTGCCGGTATCCGTTTGATGTCAGCCGGCCTGCAAAAACGGCGTTGTGATTTCTCATGACATCGCCCACGACGCGATCCTCTATGTCGTACAGGGTGCCGCATTCATCCTTGCTTGAAAGTCCGTTCTCCATCGGATTCCGCATAAAGACAGCGACCCATGCCGCATAAGGCCGGTCTGCCCTAGGGGCGGCCTTCTTCAAGCCTAGATCAATAAAGAAGGAACTGATGATGTCGTCAACGTTGCTGAAGTAAAAGTCCCAATCCTCGGCATGGGCCGTATCCTTTACCATATGCTTTCAATATGCCTTATCATACTTATGGTTGTGGCTTCTGGATGCCATCCCAGATGGTACATTCGGCCGGTCGGCGGTCCGCTTTATATATAATAAAGTCCTCGGCGGATCCGGAAGGCCTCGGGTGCTAATCCTCAGTAGCCTTTAAATATAACAAAATAATGCCACTTTTAGATTGGACATGCAATATGTATGACCAGACGCAACGGGCAATGCCTTGGGCAACCCGAGTTCACTCATGTCGAGTTCTTCGAGATGAATATGGCGTCACGGTCAGACATGAGACGCGTTCGTCAATAAAACGCGAGGTTAGCGAAGAGACCCTCGCAGGAATGTGAACCAGATGTCACAGAGAAGACGTCCAAATAAAGGATCCAGGGCATACGGCCCAAGGAAGAGAGCGAAGTCGCAGACCCCAAGGCTGGACTCGTGGCCGGAGATCGGCGGGACACCCAAGATACAGGGATTCGCCGGATACAAAGCAGGGATGACGCATGCGTTCATCGTTGACAAGAGGGCCAAGAGCACAACATCGGGAATGGAGATACAGATACCCGTCACAGTGGTTGAAGTGCCCCCAATGAAGGTGGCTGCAGTGAGATTCTACGAAAGCAGCATAGTGGGGCTGAAGACGGCAGGAGAGGTGTGGGCAAAAGACCTTGACCCTCTGCTTGCAAAGAGACTGAACGTACCGACGAACCACGACGAATCATCTTTCAAAAGGTATGAGGAGCTCGATGTCGAGGACATCCGCATACTGGCATACACCCAGCCGAAGAAGGTCACGGGAGTCCCGAAGAAGGTCCCGGACCTGATGGAGCTGAGGATCGGGGGCGGTAAGATGGCCGACAGGGTCGCTTACGCAAAGGGGATCCTGGGGAAAGAGATCGCAGTCAAGGATTTTGCGGCGGAAGGCGCGCTGATCGATGTGATAGCGGTCACGAAAGGGAAGGGATTCCAGGGAGTTACCAAGAGATGGGGGGTCAAGCTGCTTTCGCACAGGAACAGTAAACACCGCCGCGGCATCGGTAACCTCGGTCCGAAGAGGCCCGGATACGTGAGGAGCACGGTCCCCGCCTCTGGTCAGATGGGATATCATCAGAGGACCGAATTCAACAAGAAGATCATAAAAATGGGAGAGGACGGAGGAGAGGTCAACCCCAGAGGAGGTTTCCTCAACTACGGAGAGATAAGGAACACGTACGTCCTTATCCACGGTTCCGTCCCCGGCCCCACAAAGAGACTGATAAGGTTCAGGGATGCTACGAGAGCGCCCAAGAAAGCCGATGTTTCGGTCGCAGATGTGACATACATCTCGACCGAGTCAAAGCAGGGGGCATGAGAAATGGCACAGACAAATGTTTATTCCGTAAACGGAGAGGTCTCCGGAACAATAGATGTCCCAGATGTGTTCTCATCCGAGTACAGGCCAGACGTGATCAAGAAAGCGATCCTGGCCGCCGCAGCCAACAACAGGCAGCCCTACGGACCTGCCGAGAGGTCGGGGATGAGGCACTCGGTAAGCACATGGGGAAAAGGGAGAGGAGTGTCCCGTGTCCAGAGGCTCAAGGCCGGAAAGAAGGCGACCGAGTCTCCGAACAACGTTTCTGGAAGGAGGGCACACCCCCCGCGCCCGGAAAGGATATGGGACCAGAAGGTCAACAAGAAGGAATCGAGACTTGCACGGTTCTCCGCAGTGGCCGCGACCGGCTGTGCGGACTGCGTGAGGGAGCGCGGGCATCAGTTCGACGACTCGATATCATTCCCTATAGTAATAGAAGATGAATTCCAGAACATGGCAAGCACATCTGAGATAAGCGAGGTGTTCGACAGCATCGGCATCGGCTACGATGTCGAGCGTGCGAAAGAAGGCACAAAGATCCGCGCCGGAAGGGGAAAGATGAGGAACAGGAGATACAGGACCCCCAGGTCCATTCTCATTGTGGTATCGGAGAAAGATGTCCCGGTGTTCAAAGGGGCATCGAACCTCCCCGGTGTCGAGGTTGAATCCGTCAGCACACTCAACACAAGCATGCTCGCACCCGGAGGGGACGCGGGAAGGCTCACGGTATACACCAGATCAGCCATAACGAAAATGGGAGAGTGGACACAGTGAAACAGAGCGATATACTCATAAGGCCGTATGTTACGGAAAAGACACTCAATCTGCTGTCCGGCACCCCCACCCAGAAGTTCAGGGACGGGAACAAGATAGAGTTCATAGTACACAGACAGGCCAACAAGACCGAAATAAAGACAGCGTTCGAAGAGCGCTTCGAAGTGAAGGTCGAGGCTGTGTGGACAAAGATACAGAAAGACGGCAAACATGCCATCATCAAACTCGCCGAGGGATACTCTGCGGAGGATGTAGGGATGAGGGTCGGAGTGTTCTGAGGTGATCGAATGGGAAAAAGATTGATAACACAGAGAAGAGGGCGCGGAGGTTCACACTACCGCTCCCCGAGCCACAGGCATGTGGACGATGTCAGGCTGCCCCAGTTCGATGAGGGCGAAGGGACCATAAAGGACCTGATCCAGGCACCTGGAAGGACAAGCCCCCTGGCGGTCATCGACTTCAATGGGGTCACTGACTACCAGCTTGCTGCGGCCGGCACAAAGGTCGGGCAGAAGATATATGTCGGAGGCTACAAAGTTGCTCCGGGCAGCATATCCACTCTGTCCAGGATACCCGAAGGGACCCCGGTCCACAATATTGAAGGGAAACCGGGAGACGGAGGAAAGTTCGCAAAGACCGCTGGATCCTCCGCGACGGTGGTCAGCAGAGGAGAGAAGGTAGTTGTGCTCATGCCCTCCGGAGCTATGAAGGAGTTCAACCCTAACTGCCGCGCGGCGATAGGCGTCGTAGCGGGCGGAGGGAGAGGAGACAAACCCCTCGCCAAAGCCGGAAAGAACTACCTGACCCTGAGGTCGAGATCTACCGCCAACAAGAAGGTCAAGGGAGTCGCGATGAACGCAGTCGACCACCCGCACGGCGGAGGGAGCCACCCCCACGTAGGTGGGCCGAACTGTCAGAAGAGGACCGCATCGCCGGGACAAAAGGTAGGTTTCCTGCCTAAGAAAAAGAGGAAGTGATTCTGAATGGCAAAGAAAATCATTGCAGGATCGGCAAAGGCCACAAGAAGGAGGGCCAGAAAGAAGGCATCGGCGATCCAGGCAAGGAGGAAGAAAGAATTCCTCTACCGCGGATTCACGATGAACGAACTTCTGACCATGTCCTTCGACGAGATCCTGGGCATTCTTCCTTCAAGGGCGAGGAGGACATATCTCCGCGGCCTTAACTACGAACAGCAATTGCTGTTCGACAAGTTGAAGGAGTCGAGTGAAACAGTCAGGACACACCGCAGGGACCTGCCGATCATACCCCAATTCGTTGGGAAGAAAGTGAGCGTATACAATGGAAAGGAATTCAAAGAGTTCGAGATAAAGCCGGAGATGATCGGCTGTTTCCTCGGAGAGTTCGTACTTACGAGGAAGCCGCCCGTGCACTCCGGACCCGGAGTAGGTGCGACAAGGTCCTCGAAGTTCATGCCGCTGAAGTGAGGTGTTGAAAGATGGCTACCAACAAAAATTACACAACGGTGTCCGATCCAGACATCTCAGCGAGGGCAGTGGCGAAGGACCAGCCCGTCTCACCCAAATTCGCCAGAGAGGTCGCGGGAATGGTGCGCGGCATGAAGGTGGAGACAGCGGTCACAACCCTGGAGGAAGTGATCGCCATGGAGAGGCCAGTCCCTCTGAAAAGATACAAGAAACGTGTCTCCCACAAGAAAGGTGTGGGCCCCGGAAGATATCCTGTAAAGGCATCAAAGGCCATACTCGCCACGATAAGGAGCGCGATGTCGAACGCCGAGTACAAAGGGCTTGACGCATCCAACATGGCTGTGTCGACCATAACCATAGCAAGGGGCCAGACCATACCCGGGCACATGCCCAGGGCACACGGGAGGGCCACCCAGTGGAACCAGGAGACGGCGAACATAGAGGTAATAATAGAGGAGGTTGAGTGATATGGCATCAGAAAGGAAATTCGTTGCCGAGAATGTACGCAGGGTTCTCCTCAAAGAGTACCTTATGAAGGAGGTCAGCCGCGCCGGTTTCGGAGGGCTTGACATCCAGAGGACGCCTATGGGTACCCGCGTGGTACTCACAACGGAGAGGCCCGGTCTCGTCATCGGAAGGCGCGGCCAGACGATAAAGAACCTGACCGTGGCCATAGAAGAGAAATACGGTTTCGGGAACCCCCAGATAGAGGTCCAGGAAGTTCAGAACGCAAGTCTCAACGCGCAGATAATGGCAGAGAAGCTGGCATTCTCTCTTGAGAGAGGATGGCACTTCCGCAGGGCAGGGCACTCCACCGTCCGCAGGGTGATGGATGCAGGGGCCAGAGGATGCCATGTCATAGTCGCCGGCAAACTGACCGGGCAGAGGCACAGGACCGAGAAGTTCAAGGAAGGATACATAAAATTCTGCGGTGAGCCCAGAGCAATGTTCGTGGAGCGCGGATATGCGGTCGCGAAACTCAAAATGGGCGTGATCGGAGTCACCGTGGAGATAATGAGGCCGGACGCCAAGCTTCCGGCCGATACAGAGGTCATCAGCAAGACGGATGCGGCGGCGAAGCTGCCGGATCTATTCGGCACAATAACGCCTGCAGTACCGCCTGTCACGAATGAAGCGGCGGCAAAGGGGGATAACTGATGGCACTGCTGAGAACTGCTGACATAAGAGAGATGAGTGCAGAGGAACGCAACGAGAAGCTCAAAGAGCTCCGCAACGAACTCATGCATGAGAGAGGAGTGTCGGCAATGGGAGGAGCACCTTCCAACCCCGGCATGATCCGTGCGATAAGAACGAACATCGCCCGCATACTGACAGTTCAGAATGAGGAGGAAAAGATCTGATGGCCGAGATATGCCCAGTGTGTGGACTGCCGAAAGAACTCTGCATGTGCGAGGAGATCGCACGAGAGCAGCAGACCGTAAGGATATCTGTCGACAGCAGAAGATACGGCAAGATGGTCACGGTGATCGACGGCATAGATGAGAATGAC
>JAIRUV010000104.1 GCA_031254265.1 Candidatus Methanoplasma sp. | reverse complement strand
GCATGACCAATGTCATGCGGTTCTTAGATTCTCTTGGCATAGGTAAAGCGCCGCTTTACAGGGATTACTCGAAAAGAGAGTACAAGAACATGTTCATGGACATGCACGGCTGTAAAGAATACAGCAGCATGACCGAGGCGGCATTCGTCTCCCGTGCGCATCCCTTGTCCGGGAACTTCGACCTTGTTGCAGGCAGCAGGATAATCGATTACAAAACAGGGCAGTCGATGGCACCCAAGGAAGTGCAGAAAGGGATGACGCTGGACGGAAGGCCGAAGTATTTCGAGTTCCAGCCCATGATCTATCTTTCTCTTCTCAGGGAGAACCTGCCTCCGCCTCACAGGTTCAGTCTGGTATATGTCGCTGACAATGACATCCGATCCGTGACCGATGAGGATTTCGATATCAGGGAGAACATAAGGGATGTGCTGCTCATCCCAGAAAGCATGAGGGAATACCTGTCGGACCCCCACTCCCCGGCAAAAGATGGTTACGGAGCATCTTACAGTAAGATAGTTGAGAATTGGGGTTCGTTCACGGAAGCGGCGTTCAGCAGAGGCTCCGAGGACTGCGCATCCTGGAAGGATGATACGGGATTGATATCGTCTGTAGTGGATGCAGTGGGGATGAATGGGACGGCAACGAACAGGAAGATAGTCTCCGGCGCATTGAAGAAACTTTCCGACATCATCTCTGCCGGAATGCATATCGACAGGGATACTGTGGTCATACCCTCCGATACTCTGGAGAAGTTCCTTTCATGCGTTGATGAGCATCACGAGCTGGTCACACAGCAGTATTATTCCGAATTCCCCGCATCCCCGAGAGTTGACTGCAACGGGTGCGATTACTTCAGGGTCTGCACCAGAGATGTGGTCGATATCGGAGGAGGTGACGAGAATGAGTGACCTCAACCCCTCGCAGAGAGCCATCGCCGACTCGCTTGACGGGATGATCGTCGTGGATGCCGGACCCGGGACCGGCAAGACGCATACGATAGTGGACAGATATCTTAACATACTGAGGAAAGAGGACATCGACACGAAGGATATCCTTCTTCTGACATTCACCAGGAATGCCGCAAGCGAGATGGAGGAAAGGATCAGGGCAAAGATCGGAGGGACGGAGCTCTCCGGTTCATCGAAGTTCATTCAGACCAGCACGTTCGACTCGTTCTGTTATTCGGTGGTGATGGAGTCGCCGGATACCGTCAGCAGATTCTTCAGGATGGAGGAGGTGCTGACCAGAGGTGCGTCGCTTGTTGAGAACGATACCCTGAATCGGGAATATTTTACGGATCTCTTCGACCGTTTCATGATCGCCCGCCCGGACGAGTATGGTGTCCACGGGGCGATCGCTTCCCAGAATGTTCTGGAGCTATACGAGATCATCAACAGGCTGATGTCAAGAGGAGTGGTCCCTCTGAGGAAGGGATGGTTCGGCGGCGATGACGGCCGCATCCTCACAGGGAGGCCTGAAGAGGTCTTTGACAGGCTTTACACAATGAATAAGGACAGTCTCGATCTGTCAAAGGCTTTATGCAAGAGCTTCGGGGATGATCCTGAGTTGGAAGAGCGGGGGGTCTCTGCGGAAGAGACTCTGCCAGAGGACATCCTGAGAGAGGCGTCCCATGATGACAGGTCAGAGCTTCTGGCACTTGTTCACGATATTTATTACGAATACATCAGGAGCTGCATCAACGACGACCGGCTCACATACGGCCTTGTCGCATCCTTCGCATTCATCGTGCTCTATGACGACAGGAAAGTAAGGGAAAGGATGGCCGTGAAGTACCTTATGATCGACGAGTTCCAGGACACCAATGAGAATCAGCTGATGATCGCGCTGATGCTCCTAAGCGAGCCGAACCTGTGCGTTGTAGGGGACTGGAAACAGGGGATATACGGGTTCAGGCACGTCTCCATCGACAACATAATCGATTTTGAGAACAGGACGGTCTCCCTGAGGAGGAGGCTGAACGACGACTTCGTCAGGGTCCCGTATTCCATACCTGAGGTGAAGCGGCTTTCTCTCGACATGAACTACAGAAGCTCGCAGACCATCATCGATGCTGCTTACGATGCCCTTTTCATACCGGCGACCGAAAATGACGATGTCGGCAGAGATGACCTGGAAAAGAATATCACCAGGATAACCGCACAGAGAGATGATGTATCGGAACATACCCGCATAGAATTCGTTTCCGCCCCTTCGAGGGAAGAGGAAGCGGAGGAGGTCGTCAGGACCATCGAGGCATATGTTAAAGGAGATCTCCTGATATGCGAGGACGGGGAGTCCAGACGTCCGGGTTTGGGGGACATAGCCGTTCTCTGCAGGAAGACCGACCAATGCCGCGCTGTGAATGAGGCCGCCGTGTCCGCCGGGATACCTGCGTTCCTTCAGGGAGATGTAGAGGTCATGTGCACCAGAGAGGGCAAGCTTGCGCTCGCCTGGCTTAAATATCTGAACAACAGGAATGACGAGTGGGGGATCGGACCTATAATGGCCGATGCAGGATACTCCCTGGACGAGATCCTCAGGATGCGTAAAGAACCTCCCCCCGTGTTCTCAAAAATGAGGACGTCTCTGACAAGGAAGAAAAGGCGCATTACAGATCTCTTATCTTCGATATTCGCGTTCTACGGTCTGAACAACGATATGACCCAGACAATAATCTCCGTGATATCCTCATCTCACAGGAACTCCCTTCTCACGATATCCGACGTTATAGGAATGATAGAGAAGGACATCGTGAACCACACCAAATATCCGGTGGACGGGATGCTTGACAGAAAGGCCGTGACGATACAGACCATGCATAAGTCAAAGGGACTGGAATACCCCATAGTGATAATAGCCGGAGTGGATCAGAAGGTAATGCCCAGCCTTCTTACCGACCGGTCGGCATATCCGTTCAGCGACCTGACCGGCATACGGTGCAAGAAAGATGTCTCCTCCTTTGGAGGAGACTATTCGAAGATAACAAGGTCGTGGAGGACATACCTGGCGGAACGCACCCTGCCCCGGGACTACGGAGAAGAGAGGAGGCTCATGTTCGTTGCTATCTCGAGAGCAAAACAGTACGTCACGGTCATCTCTGGGCCGAAACCGTCCCCTTTCTTCGAACATCTCTCGAAAGGCAGGGAAAGGCCGTGCGGCAGCGGAGATATAACGGGCATGGATGTCAGATCGGAGATATCCCTTATTCCCGCCCCGGCCATCAGGGAATTCCCACCCAGGAGGATCAACCTCGGAGTTCATGACATAATGCGCTCCATTGGCTCCCTCCGGCCTGATGCCGACACTGACGAACACTCGGGCAAAGGCAGAGAATACGGCACAAGAGTGCATGAGCTGGCACATTCGATGGCCCTCGGCAGACCGGCCGATGAGGAGAAGCCGGAGGTCCCGGTCATCAGAGGCATACTCTCATCCGCCTCGGACGCTGACCTCATACTTCCGGAGACAGAGTGCTCCCTTCCCTTCAATGACCTGAACGTGACCCTGAAGGGCGTGATCGATCTGCTTGTGGTCAGGCGCGATACAGTGGAGGTACACGACTACAAAACGGATGCCGGAGATTCGTATGAGGACGAATACAAGATACAGTTGAGCGTTTATGCGCATGCGGCGTCCGAATTCTACAAAAAGCCTGCAAAGTGCTTCATAGATTACGTCTCCCTTGAAAAGACGGTGGAGTTCGATCCGCTTCCGAAAGAGGCCATTGCCAAGAGGGTCGTGGGATATCTTTCATAACCTGACTTTGACAGTCCATCTGTCAAATTGTGAGACTCGAAGATCAAACAGCGAAGCTCATGCCAAAGTCTGGCTATATGAAATATCAAAATATCATGATCAAATGGATTAAGGCAATTATCCCCGTGGTGTAAATCAATACATTTGAATATACAGGCGAAAAATTGTTTGCCGAATGCTTCCTGAAAAAGAAATGAACTACCATATGTGCAATCAAGAATACATCTGTTAGCAAATATACAAGGGCATAACCGGAACTAAATGCCTGTGAAATGGTTAAGATAACCCAAAAGTATAACGGGAGATGTATAATTGAAAAAATAATATATGCCGTTCTTTCATTCATGGACTTTAAGATAATAAACATTTTCCATTCTTTTGCATGAATAGCATCCATTTCGTGCAAAAGCAATATAGAAAAATTTACGGTAAACAGCACATCAACCCAGTTCATGTTATACCACCTCACGAGTATAAATACAGTTCGTTCACTTTATCTCCCGAAACCACACATTCGGAGAATAAGGTTCATCAAAAATAATCTGGAGGTATCTGTTAATTACTTAATTCTTTTTCCATGAACTGAGATGTACCAAACTTACCTTCATAGCCGCATTTTTTATATAACGAAAGAGCGTCATTATTTGTGATATCAACATAAAGCCTTAACCCCGATATGTTTTTTTCTTTGCATAATATGTCTGCCTTCTTCATCAGTGCATCAGCTATTCCCCTTTTTCTGTAATGAGGATTAACCCACAATTCATCAATAAATAAATGTCCGTTACACTTTCGTCCAACCTTTGGAATATACACAATTGAAACATAGCCAACAAACTTATCTTCAGATTGGGCAGCATAGATAAATAAGTTTTCGTTATCCAATATCAAGTATTCTTCGCTAAAATCCTGTAATTCATTTAACTCTTTTTCGTTT
>JAIRUV010000095.1 GCA_031254265.1 Candidatus Methanoplasma sp. | reverse complement strand
CTTTGAGATCGTAACCGTATATCTCACGGAACTGCGCTGCCGTCAGAACCTCGGTGGCAGGCATGCTGATGACCGATGACGTGGAAACCGTAACGTCGGCTTCCGCTGCATTATAACCTTCTCCCGCAGGTATCACCACTTTGATCTTATCGCCCACCTTATGGCCGATGACCGCATTGCTGAATCCTTCGAGTACCGACCCTCCGCCCACGGCGAATTCAAGAGGCTTGTGGGCAGATTCAGCATTCTTTGTGAAATCGTTGCTCTTGAGGACTTTGTCATCGTTAGCGACGGACCAGCGGCTGGTGTCGAAGACAGCGTAGTTCTCGTCTCCGTAGTGAGCGTAGTATGTCCCAATGTAGTTAACAGAGACAGTGCTTCCGTTGACCGCCAACGTATCGTCGGCTTTCAGGTAGTTGTTGTATACCGACGCGCTCGTTATCACGCAAGCGGTCAGCAAGAACACCACAAGACAGACCATCATTATCGGGTCTCTATCTTTCTTTACTTTGACCTCGTCCTCAGCCATTATACCGATTGTTGCAATGGTTGTTCATTATAAAAATATATGCGGTCGTGTTCTAGCTGAAATGTTGCTTTTTCAAATCCGAGTTGTCACACGGCGGGACGTATGGGCGCTTATGCGATTAGGCTATGTAAGGGCAAGGGACCAAGAATGAACGCGGTGTTGCGTCGCCGCGATCTGCACAGACTCAGTCTCTGCCGCAGAGAGTAAGAGAGACAGACAGCGGCGACAAAGCAGGAAAGATCATATCCGGCCATCTTTCACAGATGAAAGCCGCACACTAAAACAAGAGCGGCACAGTGTCTGTTGTTCACGGACGCAATAGAAAAAAAAGACAGGTGAGAAAAAGTATGCCCGAAAGAGCAGGACTAATTCTAGCACAAAATAATAATTATTTATATACAATTATCGCTTTATGCATTTATGTTGTCAAAAAAGGAACTGCGTGCACTTTCCGAGATCGGCAACGGTGCCGATGATATTCCAACTCTTTCACGTGCCTTGGCCCTCAGCATATCTCAGACATACAAGATCGTGAGATCCCTCAGTGAAAAGGAGTTCACTGTTCTTGAACATGGCACCATTATAATTGAGAAGAGGACGCATATCGCGCTCCTCCTGGACATACTCAACGATTCCTCCGATTCATACATAGTGCTTTCGGACAGCGGAATGGATGTTATCAGAATGCTCATAACGCCGCATACGGTCTCGGAGATATCCTCTATGACAGGACTGCACCAGACAACCATAACCCGGAAGATAGATCAGATGAGAAGGATGGGAATGGTCAGAAAGAAGGGTACGGTATATTCCATTAATGAGGAACTATGGCCAAAGATCATGGACTTTGCAGGTTCATACGATGCATACATCAGGCTCACCGACCCTAGGATACCCTTCGGGTCTGAAGTATATCATTCGTCGGATAGCCTTGTGGTGTTCTCAAGCAACAGGGTGTTGAACAGCAAAAGAACGGCATTCTCGAAGTACGGGGATTTTGGGATGGATATACATCCAGGAACAAACTATTACTGCAGCATGGACCGCGAACCTGATATAAAGGAGGCGTTTCTTCATTCTTTGTACATAGTCGATAAGGACAAAAGCTGGAGAAACAAGATGCTCGCTTTGATCTTCTACGTTATGAATAAAGACGAGTTGAATGATATCAGGCACCCTGTTGCGGACGACATGAGGACGGTGCTGAACGGCGGCCGCATCAAAGGATGGATCCCGCTTGAAGAAATGAATGAACGCGCAAAGATTTATGGAGTGGATCTTTATGATAACTGAATTCGAGCATATCCGTTCGCTCTTCATCGAGATCTCATCTGTCATCAAAGAGGATTTGGATCTCAGAGATTCAACATTTTAAGAAAACATTCATCAGTGCATGACCCCGGGACAACGGTAACCTCTCCCTCTTCGAATTCAATCCAGCTCTTAAACAGGTTCTTTTCCTCGTCTGGTGTGATGGGGCCGTCATCGGCTATACTCGGCCATTTTCGTGGCATGAGCACAATATACTATAACATCAAAATGCAATCATCCTCTGATGCCGTCAACTGTGATAGTGAATATGAATACTTGCAGCAAGACCCATAAGATAACCGTCAGCATGAGGGACGACGGGGACATGGATGTAAAGATAGTTTCAAACTGCAAAAACGTCAATGAATATGCAAGCCGCCTTACAAAGATAACCATGTCAGACATAACAGACAGGAACGGAAGCAGGATCCTTGACCCGGACGTGTCCGCATCGCTGTCGGCGAACTGTCTGGTGCAGACAGGAATAATAAACGCAGCATGGCTGGAAACCGGAATGCTTTCCGGATCCTTATGTAAAAGGGTTCATCAGAACGAGATAATACTTGACAAATATGATTCAGACTGACCCTCGCGGTTCAAACATTTTTAATATTACTCTCAACATGCAATTAACATGATCCGGATCTCTTTCTGTGGAGAAACTGGAAAACAAAAAGGAACACTGGTCTCATGAGAGCATTGTACATTCACGCCGACTCGATGGAGTTCGAGTCAAAGGACAGGACGAAGGTCGCCGAGGAGATACCCGAGGGTTTCCACAAAGGTAAGATGGAAGAGGTCCTGGTGGTCTTCGTTACAGTTGAAAGCGATGACGAGGACAAGATCCGGCAGGTTGCGGCAGAGGCTTCCAAGGACATTCTGGAAGTGAAGGAGAAGATCGGCGCAGAACGCATAATGCTCTATCCGTATGCGCATCTGAGCAGCGACCTCGCTAAACCCAAGGCGAGCGTCGAGCTCCTTAACACACTGAAAGAGATGGTCGCATCTTCCGGCGCCGAAGTGTCGCGCGCCCCCTTCGGCTGGTACAAGGCTTTTGAGATCAGGTGCAAAGGTCATCCGCTCTCGGAACTGTCCAGGGACTTCAAGGGAAAGGAAGAGAGAACTGCTCCTAAAGGAACCGACACATACTTCATCCTGAAGACCAGCGGGGAAGAGGTCTCTGTAGAGGATTACAAAGGCGGGTCTGACTGCCTCAGGTTCATGATAGATAAGGAGGCCCTCGGAAAAGAGGCCCCCTCGGCCGGAGAGCCCGAGTACCTCAGACTATGCAAGAAGTTCGGCATCCAGTGGGAGACCATGTCCGATGTGGGGCACATGTGCCTTGCTCCTCCGGGCGCCATGATGTTCGATCTTATTTCCGACTATTCAACACAGATAGTCAACAACTCCGGCATAAACGTGTACAACGTAAAGGGAACGAACATGTTCTCCCTCGACGAACCGGCTGTGAAAGAGCACGCCGACCTTTTCGGGGACAGACTGTACAGCATCAACACCGGGAAGAAGAGCTTCATACTGAGGTATGCGGCATGCCACCAGCAGTTCGCCATGATCAGGGGCTGGAACATAAGTTACAAACAGATGCCCTTCGGCGCGTTCGAGGTCGCGGACTCCTACAGGCTGGAACAGTCGGGGGAGACCATGCTGTGCTTCAGGACCCGGAGACTCAACATGCCGGACTTCCATATCATGTGTTCATCCATCCCGGAAGCCCACGAATACTTCACGCTGCTTGACGGCAAGATCTACAGCGAGATAGAGAATATCGGCAGGGACTACGACATGCTGGTGAACTTCTCCTCCAGAAAAGCTTTCGAGGATAACAAAGAAATGGTTCAGGCGCTTTGCGTGGAGCACGGAAGGGATGCCTTGATCCACATATATCCGGAAGGCATCAATTACTACTGGACGGTAAATATCGAATACCACATGCTCGACCAGATGAAAAGGCCGAGGGAGATAGGGACCGTTCAGATAGATGTCGGTAACGCAGAGAGGTTCGGCATAACATATGCCGATGAGAAGGGCGAGAAACAGTATCCCATAATACTCCACTGTGCGGTAATCGGTTCCATCGAGAGGTACATGTATGCCATGCTGGACACCGCCGTCCAAATAGAGAAGGGAGGTTCCCCCGGATATCTGCCCACCTGGATCAGCCCGGAGCAGGTGCGCCTGATGCCCATGTCCGAGGATTATGTTCCAGCGGCAAAGAGGATCGCCGCCGACCTCAGGTCGAAGAACATCAGGGTGTCACTCGACGACACCGACGCGACCGTCGGCAAGAAAGTCAGAAGGGCGAAGCAGGATTGGTGCTCCTTCAGCGCGGTGATCGGCGACAACGAGGTCCAGAGCGGGAGACTGAAAGTTTACGTCAGGTCGGAGAACAAGGATGTCGATATGGCGCCTGAGGACCTGGTCTCAAGGATCAGGAAGGAGACGGAAGGCTATCCCTTCCGCCCGATGTATCTTCCATTTGATCTAAGCAAACGCTGCGAGTTCTAAGAACGTACACTGAAAGGCACATCTGCAGCCTTAGGGGAAAAGCACAGGCAGCAAGAGCTGCCAAACTGAAGTATAGGCGGAGATTCAGGATATAACACAAAAAAAGTTAATTATTTGAAATATTCCGATTATAATCTAAATTTTATAAAAAAGTTTTAACATTCTGATTGTACGACTCTGCAAGGCAGAGGACATGCTGAAACAAAGGAAATGAATATGATCTACCAGTCCGCCCCTGCTGGAGACACATGAATACTCGAAACAGAGAACCAGCAAACAAATATCTACAAAAAAAGTAGTTGGATGTATAGTACAATATAAATATCCGCAACCACTCTGCCATCAGGTAGGGTTACACAGTCCTAAGGTGAATAAAATGGCAGGAAAAAACTTAGTGTTCCTGGTCGTGGGTCTCGTTGTTGTCGCAGTTGTTGCCGTATGCGTATGGCAGTTCGTTCTGAACGATGACAAAGACGATGGAACTACGACATATTGGTTCTATATCGATTACGGGGTCTACGAAACCTCAGAAACAGAGAACGAATGGATCTCCGGAGAAGGCAAAAGTGCATATGACGGATTGTGCGCAGCAC
>JAIRUV010000010.1 GCA_031254265.1 Candidatus Methanoplasma sp. | reverse complement strand
CGTAATATTCAGACGTTCAAAGTTGATAATAGCTCTTTGGATCGTCGTGCTGATCTGTGCGGTGCCTCTTGCGCTCAAAGCGGGAGAAGTGCTTGATTATGACACAACGAACATGGCCGGACCGGATGCCGAATCCATCAACGGCGCAGCTATGATAGAAGAGTACTTCTACAGCTCAGATGTGCAAATGGAGTCTGCGGTCCTTCTTGTAGCAAGCTTTGACACGCTTCAGGGGAAGATAAATGCGCTGAGCATGGGAAACCATATCAAAGCGGCACTTCCGGACTATGTGGACGAATATGGTGATCTGAAGATACGTCCGAACGATTTCATGACATACGGGCTGTTCACAGCCAAAGGCAACGAGAACGAAGGAGTGGTCATATACGCTGCATTCTACAGCGACCGCATGGTCGAAGAGAACCTTGTGGTCAAAGACACGCCGGAGTTCAGGAACTTTGTCCAAGATGTCCTGTCATCTGAGGAACTGTCGGGCTTGAAGACCTTTGTTTCCGGATCTCCGGCGATCTCATACGACACAGAGGTGACCGCATCAGAGGATATCTCGAAGATCGACGTGTTCGCCGTATTGATGATAATAATATTGGTGGGGCTGTTCTTCAGGTCCTTTGTGACATCGGCGATGCCTCCTATGACCATCGGCGTGGCTTTCGGAGTGACATTGTGCCTGATGTTCCTCATCGGGTCTATAATAGACATAGTCTACATGACGCAGATGCTTCTGCTGGTGTCCATGCTGGGAGCAGGATGCGATTACTGCATATTCATCGTAGCAAGATACAGAGAGGAAAGGGTCCAGGGAGAGGACCATGAGACCGCCCTCAAGAGGGCGGTCACCTGGGCGGGAGAATCCATAACGACATCCGGTCTCGCTGTGATGATCGGATTCGGTGCGATGTCCATCTGTTCGTTCTCGATGATAAGCTCCATGGGGATCATGCTTGCCGTGGGCATAGTGGTCGCACTCGTCGCTGCGCTCACACTGATAACATCGATACTTGCGATATTCGGGGAGCGCCTGTTCTGGCCAACAAAGATGGAATCGCTCAGGAAGGGCGGAAAAGCTGAAAGAGGATGGCACGGGAAGATGTCCCGCGTCACTCACAGATACTTTACGGCCTCTGTCAACGCATCGATAAAACATGCAAAGCTCATCATTGTGGCGGCCATACTTTTCACGTTGCCTGCGGCATACATCATGACAACCTCCGGCTCATCCTACGATATGATCGGCTCGATGTCCACCGGTGAGGCGATCGACGGTATGAACGAGATCGAGAATTACTCCAACGGCGGAATGATCATGCCCGATTACGCCGTTCTGGAGCTGGCTGAACCGCTGGGAAGCATAACTGAGTTAAATTCCGGCGGCATTACTGTCGGGATGCTTTTCTGGAATGCGAGCAACCCTAAGGTCCCCGATTATCTGGAAAGATTGTCGTCGGTATCCTCATCACTTTACGACGATGACAACACCGGAGAGGTCTGGGGTGTATATCCGTGGGATATGATGGCCGCGAAAGTTGCGCAGAACATCCATAGGGCTCCGGGAACGACGGACGAAGCCTATATGATGCAGGTGTACACAGCGGTAGCGGCGCAGCTGCCTGACACGCTTATGAAACAGCTGCTTGCAACCAACCCGAATACCGGCATGAACACACTGGAGCAGATACTGACGATATACAAGGCAAACTTCGGCAGCATTTCGAATTATAACGACAGGGACCTGAACGCCATGATGAACTACATTGTGAACTACAACATGGCAACATCAGTGGGCGGAGAAAAGACCGTCGTCAACCCCACCGTTTCATCCATCGAAGTTACCTATGTAAAGATCACACTCGTCACCAAGGACGCGGCGATGTCGGACCGTTCCATGGAGACCATACATTTCATGGACAGGACGATATCTAACTTCGCCGATAAGAATCCGGACATGGTCTCGAACGTATGGCTTACGGGAAGTGCCATGGTCATGTACGAGATATCTGAGCTGGTCAGCAGCGAGTTCCTGAAGGTTGAACTGCTGGCAGTGGTTCTGATATTCATTCTGCTGTTCTTCGTGATGAAGTCCTATGTGACACCGATACGTTCGATACTCACGATCCTGATGAGCGTGGTGTGGACGGTGGCGGTAACGCATCTGATCTTCGACAACCTCTTGGGAGAGGGGGTGATGTGGATGATCCCCATCATCCTGATAGTGGTGTGTCTAGGTATAGGGATGGACTACGACATCCTGCTCACCACCCGTATCAAGGAGAACCACAGGCATAAAGGGATGAGTAACGACGAGGCCATACGCTACGCTGTGACCCACTCCGGTTCCGTCATAACCATATGCGGCCTGATAATGGGCGGAGCGTTCGGTACGCTGATGCTCTCGAGCACGGTCATGCTTCAGCAGTTCGGATTCGCACTGTGTTTCGCGATACTTGTTGATGCGCTGCTCGTCCGAACGTACATAGTTCCGGCGGCGATGCACCTCCTCGGCGACCTGAACTGGAAAGGTCCGAAGTTCATGCACAGGAAACAAACAAACCCGCCCGAGTGACCTCGGGCTCATTTTCTAACTTTTTCCCTCAAATCTTTCATTATCAGCGAAGGGGTCTTGGCCTCCATCAGAGCGCTTCTTACACAGACCCCGGCACATCCTGCGTCCATCGCCCTGCCTGCGTTATCGGCGTTGATCCCCCCGACCGCAAAGACCGGGATGCGCACTGTACCGCACACTCTTCTCAAATCCTCGGTCCCTCTGCCTTCGGCCCCCGGCTTGCAGGACGTCTCAAAAATATTGCCGTATATCAGATGCGTCGCCCCCATCCTCTCTGCCTCCTCTGCCTCCGCTGCGGAATGGACAGAGACCCATATCTCCTCAAAATCCTTCATCTTCCCGATATTGTTCTTCAGCGAACCGAATGATACCTGTACGCGGGTGCTGCGGAGAGCAGCGGCTATCTTTGTAAATGAATTGACGCAGAACTTCACGCTGTAGCCGCTGCATATGCGCATGCACTCGATGGCCAGATATCTGTACCCAGCCTCGGAGACATCCTTCTCTCGAAGGATTATCATGTCCGGTTCCGAAGCGACGACCGCCTCCAGCTGCTCCAGGAAATCGGATGCGGCACTGATCTTCCTGTCTGTTATCGCTATGATCATACTCTCACGTAATCGTTGAACACAGGCTGCAGCCCCTTCTCGGTCAAAGCTCTCCTTATCTGCCGGACATCCCGGGGGTCGGAGATGTCGAACTGCTCGTCCCCCTTCTTCTCTTCCGCATGCCCGCCGATGCCGACCGAGACCCCCGCAGAGATCTTCGTGGCGCTCAATGCCACTATATTGTCTCTGAACGCCGGGCTTTCCCTGGAAGATATCGTCTGCCCGGCAAACGGCATGAACATGCGATATGCCAGAGCTATCTGCAGAAGGCTTCTTTCCGACACGGCCTCTGAAGAATACCTTCCGTTGACGAAGGGCCTCAGCCTGGGCATGGAGAAGGACATCTCCGCATGGGGATACTTCCTCTGCAGGAGGTATGCATGGATGCCGCATGCCAGGGCATCCTTTCTGAAATCCCCCAGCCCGAGCAGGGCACCGAATGCGACGCCCCTCATCCCGCCCATCAGCGCCCTCTCCTGTGCGTTGAATCTGTACGAGAATATCCTCTTCGGCCCGAATGGGTGAAGTTTCTCGTATCTGACTGGATCATATGTCTCCTGAAAGACCGTGACGTAATCCGCGCCGCAGCCGTGAAGGTAGCTGTACTCGTCGACATTCAGAGGATAGACCTCGAGACCGATGTTCCTGAAGTGTTCTGACGCTGATCTGACGCAATCTCCTATGAACTCCACGTCCGACATCTTCCTAGATTCGCCGGTCAGGATAAGTATCTCAGCGAGTCCGGACCCGGCGATGTTCGCCATCTCCGATCTGACCTCACCGAT
>JAIRUV010000004.1 GCA_031254265.1 Candidatus Methanoplasma sp. | reverse complement strand
GTGTTTCGGAATAACGGATCAATCCCATTCTTCGAAAAGCTTCGCTATACCTTTATTTGCGCATGACCAGCACGGAACGCCGCCTGTCAGCACCGCCACCTGGATCGCCTCGATTATCTCTTCCTTCGTCGCCCCGAAGTTCTTGGCGACCTTCGCCTGAGGGTATATGCAGTCCTCGCACATCCTCACCGCGACACACGCCAGCGCTATTAGCCTCTTGGTCTTCTTGTCCAGCGCCCTGTCCTCTGTCATGAACTTGTCCATGACATGGAGGTTCTCTAAGAACCCCGGATTCAGTTTTCTAATGCTTTTCAGCGTTTCCGGCGCGAAGCCTCCCATGTCATTGCACATTTCGCAATAATGATTGTCAGGGTCTTTGCATGACATGGTTATCACATCTTTCTACGGATTATTTAGAAGTTGTCATTAAGATTTTTTTAATATCTAGGAGCCGATGAATGTGCTATGCACGCGCTGATACCCGGCCATCTAGTATCCAAACTGAACCAGCTGCAGCAGGAGATATTCGTGCGGGGACTCCCCGTCGTCATCATTTTCGAAGGAAGCAGCGGAAGAGTGATAGGCAGGGTGAACAACGAACTGATAAGGTGTCTTGAGCCGAGAGGAGTGATCTATCGCCACTTCGATCCTGCCGAACATCACGATTCGAGATTGATGCTGGAGTCCTTCAGGGATCTGCCCAGGAAGGGGCAGATCGGACTCTGCGACAGGTCGTGGTACTCCTCGATAATAGAAAGATGCGCCGAGGATGGGAACAGTGAAGAGATCGATAGGTTACTTGGCATGAGCAACGATTTTGAAAGATATCTCGTTCTCAACGGCGTCCTGGTCATCAAAGTTATCCTGAGAGCGTCGGCGGAGGCTGTGGAGGAATTCGGCCCGCAGTACGGACCGGGGGGCCAGAAGGTGTCCTTCCTGTCCATGGACCATATCGATCCGGTGAAGTACAGGGAGGTCATGTTCGACCGCGTATACGACAGCACGAACACGGCCTATGCTCCTTGGGACATAGTGATGGTCAGGAACATCCGCGAAACGGTGCTGGAAACAGCCGAGACGATCATGGAGAGGATAGAAAGCAGGCTGGGATCAGAACCTCATGCTCCTTCTTTTCCGGATATCAAGAGGAAATATGCCAATCCGCGAAAGGAAACGGCGATGGACCCTGAATGCGCTCCTTACGAGGAACGCATGGACGAACTGTCGGAGAGGCTGGGGGAACTTCAGATGGCCCTTTCCCTGAGCGACCGGTCCATGGTGGTCTGTTTCGAAGGATGGGATGCCTCGGGGAAGGGCTCGTGTATAAAACATCTCTGCCACGCCCTCAATCCGAGAGGTTATGAGGTCTTCCAGACAAAGGCTCCTACTGATGAGGAGTTGATGCACACCTATCTGTGGAGGTTTGCCAGAGGCATCCCTGAGAAGGGCCGCATCACCATTTTTGACAGGACCTGGTACGGGAGGATGATGGTGGAGCATATCGAGGGCTTCTGCACCGAGGAGGAATACAGAAGGTCGCCGTTCGAGATCAACACCTTTGAAAAGATGCTGCTGAACGGCGGCACCATTCTCCTGAAATTCTGGCTGGATATCACTCCTGATGAACAGAAGAAGAGGTTTCAGAAAAGGACCGATGACCCTTTGAAGCAATGGAAGATCACCGACGAGGACTGGAGGAACCGCTCGAAATGGAAAGAGTACGACGCGCATGTCGATGTCATGATGGAGTCCACCAACACGGAGGGTGCCCCCTGGACGGTCATACAGGCGAACAGCAAGAAATATGCCAGGATCAAGGTCCTTAAGACCGTGGTCGAAGCTTTGGAGAGAGAACTGAACAACTGAACCTTATGTATTCGTTGATTGACGTTATGTGTATTCGACATCATTAAATATCATCACTCGATGTTCGATTAATGGTAAATGAGTTCAGGGAGAAAATTGCAGGTGAGATCACCCTGTCCTCCGAACCCGGAAAGGCCATCCGCAAGTGGAGGGAGGAATTCAAAGTGTCCCAACACAGTCTCGCGGATGCCATGGGCATCTCTCATTCCGTGATAAGTGATTATGAGTCCGGGCGGAGGAAATCGCCCGGCGTCAACGTCATCAGGAAAATGGTGGATGCCCTCATAAAGCTGGATGCGGAGAACGGATCTCCTGTGGCCTCGCGCTACTTACCGGACATGAAGCTCGAATGCATCATTGCAATGGATGAGTTCTCGGAAGGCATTGATGAGAAAAAGTTCATGGACGCGATATACGGAAAGAACCTTAACACTGAAAAGATGCCTGTGAAGAGGATCCACGGATATACTATCGTCGATTCTCTGAAGGCCATCCTAAGTCTGGGTTCAGAAGATTATCTGAAGATATACGGATGGAGCATCGAAAGAGCACTGATCTTTACGAACGTGCACTTCGGACGCTCTCCGATGGTCGCCATAAGGGCACACCCGCTGACGCCTGCGATGGTCGTCTACCAGAGACCGGAGAAGACGGATCCCCTCGCCATAAAGCTGGCAAAGCTCGAAGGGATCCCGCTGGTGGTGACCGATCTGAGCGTGGAAGAGATAATAGAGAAAATGAACGCATTGAAGGAAGGGAAATAAATGGATGTAGGAATTGTAAGCTACGGCGCATACGTCCCCCGTTACAGGATCAAACCCGAGGAGATCGGCAGGATCTGGGGAGTGGACGGCAAAGGAATGGGGAAAGGGCTGATGATCTATCAGAAGTCCGTTCCCGGAGTTGACGAAGATGTCATCACGATATCGACAGAAGCTGCAAGACATATGATGGCCAGGGTGCCTGATGTCAACCCACAGGACATCGGCGCATTGTATGTAGGGTCGGAGTCCCACCCGTATGCAGTTAAACCAACCTCAACAGTGGTAGCGGAGGCCATCGAGGCGACACCCGCTCTGACCGCCGCCGACATGGAATTCGCATGCAAGGCCGGCACCGCAGGCATCCAGGCCTGCATGGGAATGGTCGCATCGGGCATGATAAAGTACGGAGTGGCCATAGGGGCGGACACGGCCCAGGGCGCACCGGGGGACGCATTGGAGTTCTCCGCTTCCGCCGGCGGGGCCGCTTTCCTTATTGGAAGCAAGAAGGTCATCGCCAAGATCAACAAGACTCTGAGTTTCACCACGGACACCCCCGACTTCTGGAGAAGGGAGGGGCAGCCGTACCCTCTCCACGGAGGAAGGTTCACTGGAGACCCGGCATATTTCAAGCACATCACTTCCGCAGCAAAGATGCTGCTCAAAGAGATGGGCAGCACGCCTCAGGATTATAAATACGCTATTTTCCACCAGCCCAACGGGAAGTTCCCCACAAGGGTGGCCGGGATGGTGGGTTTCACACCGGAACAGATCGAGGCGGGCCTGCTGACCCCCAACATAGGCAACACATACAGCGGATCGGTCCCCTTGGGGCTATCGGCGGTCCTGGACAGGGCAGAGCCCGGG
>JAIRUV010000102.1 GCA_031254265.1 Candidatus Methanoplasma sp. | reverse complement strand
TTGTAAACAAGGATTCAGCTGAAAAATATTTCGCATAGATTGCTCACATCATAGTCCAGTCACATTCTAACAAGAGACTATATAAAGAGGCAGACCTATTAGTTTTAGGCAGCGAGATTAACGGTTCCTCCTGAGAGGAACCGGATCCGTAACGTGGATCAAGCGTCTTCCATATCAAGATTAGTTTCTGATCGTAATGATCAGATCTTTGATCACGATACGGACATTGGGGCCGTTCTGGTTCTTGGCTACGTTATCACCTCCTGCCGGAAGGTCCCGGGTTTGCCGTCTGTGGGGCAGACTCCGAACCCGGGGCTTCCCATCCTAACGGTTGTCCTGTATACTTCTCTTCGAATAAATAATCTATTATTTTCTTAATTTATCGTGTGTTATTTTATAATAAAATCATACTGCAATCATCGACTTTTTATAAAATCTGTAACAAGACAAATCGCTCAGTGCCGGCATTGGAAATGAAATATTCCTCCGGATGGATCGGCCCGGCAATGTGATCGGACGCTGTATCCAAATCCCGACGGATCATAACGGCCGTGTTCTTATAATTTTGAATAGAAGCGAAAAGGAAAGAAAAAAGGAGGAAGAGAGTTGCCTCTCTTTTTTAGTTTTACATCATTCCCGGCATTCCGGGAGGCATGCCTCTGCCGCCGGGAGGTCCTGCCGGCGGGGCAGACCTGCGTGCGGCGATGACATCATCGATCCTGAGGATCATGTTCGCTACTTCCTCTGCAGAGTTTATGGCCTGTACCTTCACCTTCAGAGGCTCTACGACATTCTGCTTGCGCATATCGACGGCTTCCCCTGTGCTCAGGTCGAGTCCGTAATATTTGCCGTCCTTCTTCTTCTCGTGGGCGTTCTTCAGCTTTATGATGCTGTCGATGGAATCTATGCCGGCGTTCTCGGCAAGTGTCCAGGGTATGATCTCCATCGCCTTTGCGAACTTCTCTATCGCCAGCTGCTCCCTTCCGCCGACGGATGAGGCGAACTCCGAGAGCCTCAGGCTTAACTCTATCTCCGGTGCTCCTGCGCCTGCGACGACTTTCTTATCCTCGAGCGTCACTCCGACAGTGCGTACAGCGTCGGTGACCGCTCTCTCCACCTCTTCCAGAACGTGCTCTGTCCCGCCGCGCACGAATATCGTTACTGCCTTGGGGTTCTTGCATTTGGTGACGAAGGCCATTCCGTCCTCTCCTACCTGTTTCTCTTCTACGAGTCCGGCATTTCCGAGGTCTTTCTTTGTTATCTCCATGGCGCTTCCCACAACGTTCCCTCCAGTAGCTTTGGCGAGGGCTTCGACATCGCTCTGCTTGAGCCTTCTGTAAGCCATTATGCCGGCCTTGGCAAGGTAGTGCTGAACAAGCTCGTCGATACCCTTTGACGTGAACACGACGTTCGCTCCGGTCCCTTTGATCTTCTCAACGATCGCTTTCATTGAGTTCTCCTCCTCAGCGAGGAAAGCGGACATTGCCGCAGGGTCCGTTATCTGTATCTGTGCATCGAACTCGGTCTTCTTCACCTCAAGAGGGGCTACGAAGAGCGCGATCTTTGCATTCTCTATCTTCTTCGGCATGCGCGAGTGCACCAGTTCCTTGTCTATCACAACGCCTTCAACGAGATATGTGTCACCGATGACCCCTCCGATCTTCTTCTCGATGCGGATGTTATCGGTGTCTACCTTTCCGTCCTCGATGACGGACTTTGCAGCTTTGACAACGATTTCTGCAAGGGTCTCGTATTCCTCGCCGACGGCTTTGCCAGTCAGCGATGTGACTGCCACTTTCTTGAGGATCTCATCTTTTGTCGCGTCTATCGCCATTCCGTTCAGTATCTCTATGGCTTTGTCCGCGGCCATCTTGAAACCGTTCGTAATGACCGTGGGGTGGATCTTTGCGTCAATGAGCTCCTCTGACTGTTTGAGAAGCTCTCCTGCGAGCACGACCGCTGTTGTTGTTCCGTCGCCGCACTCGTTGTCCTGTGTCTTTGCCACCTCTACAACCATTTTAGCAGCAGGGTGCTGTACCTCGATCTCTTTAAGGATGGTCACACCGTCATTCGTTATCACAACGTCTCCGATGGTGTTCACAAGCATCTTGTCCATTCCTTTGGGTCCGAGCGTGGACCTCACGGCATCGGCTACGGCTTTGGCGGCTGCGATGTTGTTGGACTGAGCCTCTCTGTCTTTGGTTCTCTCCGTGCCTTCTTTCAGCACGATGATAGGTTGATTTCCGCTTGCATACATAGGATGATGTCTCCTTATCTGATGTTCAGGTAATTTTGTTCTTCTATATTAATATTCTTACATGCCACCGTTTTTTCGTGAATAATTCAGCCGATATTATATCGGCACACGGAAAGGATGAAAAAGCAATTGAACAGGCTGTGCCGTTTCACGGATATTCACTGCCAGTGAATAAGCTTTGTTCTTTGATAAAATCAGGGAATAGCAGGAAGAAAGAAATGAAAATGGAAACCATCCGCCTGGTACGGCGGATGTGGGATTGTTTTTTCCTATTGTTTGTTTTCCTTCCGGTGCTCAAATGTCCTTCTTCATTTTGAACTCCAGATTCGTCCTCCTCTTCTCGATCCACAGAGTCCTAGGCAGCGTCTCGACTATGGTATGGTCGGATCTCTTCATGGACAGGATGACCACTTCTGTGTCTATGGCCGCCTTTATCCTGGCGATGCCTTCGTCATCCGTGGTGACTGGTTCCATGGGTTCTCCCTTCCATGTATATTCTATCGTAACGCCGGCTATGCCGATACCGTCGGTGTGGAGCTTCGCGGTAACGATGATGGATGAACTTCTCCTGAAGAACAGGAACCATATCAGCAGCCCAGCGATAAGCAACAGCACCGTCCCAAGTATCCACCACAGCAGGTTGTTGTCGTTGTCCTCGAAATAGAGATGCGCGACCAGAGGTGCCTTTACATCGCCGAACTGTACATCGGATACTGCATAGGATCTCTCTCCTGCCCTCCATTCCCTGAATGTGTACCCGTCATCCGCATATGCTCTGAGGAACACGTCCGCGTTGTACGGCAGGTAGACAGTAGTTGAGTATCCGACATAATCGGCCCCGCCCACGCTGTACTCCGCGCGTCCTTTGCCTTCCATGACCTTTATGGTAAGGGAAATAAGGTCCCTTGCATAATCTGCTGCGACCGAGATCGTGTGGTTGGAGCTGACATCCCTGAACGTGTATGTGCCCAGGGCCATCTGTTCGGGCGTCAGGTATGTTCCGTCCACGTTGACCCACGCTAACGCATAACCCTCCTCGGCCGAGAAACTGAACGTCTGATCGGCTCCTCGGGGGACCGATATCTTTCCCAGCGGAGATATCTTAGAACCCGGAGCTGCGGAAGAGGTTATTGTGTATTCCGCCGACCCGGACGGGCCCGTGTCGAACACTGCATAGACTGTATCTCCGTCCGA
>JAIRUV010000036.1 GCA_031254265.1 Candidatus Methanoplasma sp. | reverse complement strand
GTCTGACAGATGCCTCCAAACGCATCAGGGCCCTTTTCGAATCATACTACATACCTGACGATCTGAAAAAAGAGATCTCCTCCAGCTACAGGCGGATCGCGCCGAAAGGAGTGACGAGTTTCGTGGCGGTAAGGTCTAGCGCAACAGCCGAAGACCTTCCGGATGCAAGTTTCGCCGGCCAGCAGGAAACATTCCTCAACGTCAAGAATGAAGAGGACCTTTTTGACAAAATAAGAAAGTGCTGGTCATCCCTCTTCACGGCCAGGGCGATAGCGTACAGGGAGAAACAGGGCTTTGCCCACAGCGATGTGAAGCTTGCGGTCGTAGTGCAGAAGATGGTGAATTCCGAAATATCCGGGATAATGTTCACTGTGGATCCCCACAGCGGGGCCAAGAACATAATAATCGAGGCTGGATACGGCCTCGGAGAGGCCATCGTGGGAGGGGAGGTCACCCCAGATACATATGTAGTTGACAAGTCAAAGATGACGATATCCAAGAAAAGGATCTCCACCCAGAAGTGGAAGTATGTCAGAGGGCCGGAGGGAGGATGCATTAAGCATGACATCCCCAACGGCGAGGACAAGAAACAGAAGATCGACGACCGTCTCATTTTAGAAATGGCGGAGATCGGCAGACAGGTGGAGATACACTATCAGAGGCCTATGGATATGGAGTGGTGCGTCGAAGGAGGTAAAGCGTACCTTGTGCAGGCGAGGCCGATAACTGCCGTCGGAAATTCTGGAAGCAACGGAGAGAACAGTGCCTCCAGCGAGGACATACTCCTCACCGGGCTAGGTGCCAGCCCCGGATTCGCAACCGGCACTGTAAGGATCTACGACGGGTCCATGAGCCTTGACGTTGTGAGGGACGGGGATGTCCTTGTCACGAAGATGACGATGCCGGATATGGTGCCCGCAATGAGCAGGTCCGTCGCGATCGTCACCGACGAGGGGGGAATGACCTGCCACGCTGCGATCATATCGAGAGAGCTGGGCACGCCCTGCATCGTCGGGACCGGAAGCGCGACGGAACTCCTGAAAGATGGGGACACCGTGACGGTGGACGGGACCACCGGCACCGTATACAGAGGAGAGATACAGAAAAAGAAGGAGACCGGGAGCTCTGTCGCGGATGCTGTTGCCACTGAGTTCATCCCCATCACGGGGACCAAGGTCATGGTGAACATCAGCATGCCTCTCAAGGCGGACGAGATCGCGAAACTTCCCTGCGACGGCGTAGGCCTGATGAGAAGCGAATTCCTTTTCACCGATTACATAGGGGAGCACCCCTGCGCAGTCATCGATGACGGGAGAGCCGACGAATTGGTCGATAAGCTTGCGGAAGGCATATCGAAGATCGCGAGGGCCTTCTATCCGAGGCCGGTGATCCTCAGGACATCGGATTTCAAGACCAACGAGTACCGCGACATGAAGGGCGGAGTGGACTATGAGCCGAACGAAGAGAACCCCATGATCGGATGGAGGGGGTGCTCACGGTACGTATCGGAGAACTATAGGGAAGCGTTCATGTGCGAACTCAGGGCCATCAAGAAGGTCCGCGACGAGTTCGGACTCAGGAACCTCCAGGTCATGCTGCCGTTCGTCAGGACGATATTCGAAGTGGAGGACATAATCGCCATGATGAGCAGCGTCGGCCTCAGGAGAGGAGTCGACTTCAAACTCTATTTCATGGCGGAGATCCCTGTCAACATATTCATGGCGGCGGAGTTCTGCAAATACTGCGACGCATTCTCGATAGGTTCCAACGACCTCACACAGCTTATTCTGGGGTGCGACCGCGACTCGGACATCCTTGGGCGCATGGGGTACTTCGACGAGAGGAACCCGGGCGTGAAAGCGGCGATATCCCAGCTCATAAAAGTGGCCCACGAGAACGGAAAGACCGTGGGAATATGCGGACAGGGGCCTTCGGTGTATCCTGAGTTCGCGGAGTTCCTTGTTGAGGAGGGGATCGATTCCATATCCCTCAACCCGGACACATTCGTGAAAACTAAAAGAACGATCGCCTCCGCCGAACAGAGGATACTGCTCAGGGACCTCAGGGAACTGAGGCGGTAAGGGTCAGCGGCTCGGGCTCCTCAGCCCTTTTGAGCCTTCAATGAGCCTCTCATTCAGGCCGTTCGCCTGTTCCTGAGGAAGCAGCATGGTGGTGATCTCCATGAAGGGGTGCTTAGCACCCTCTATTATCTTTACATCATCAAGCGTCTTGAGACCCCACTTCTCTGCCGTCTTTTCCAATCCGAACCTGACGTTCAGGTCGTTCGGCTCGAGCACGATCGACTTGAACTCGCTCAGCCCCAGCTTCCGTGCGGCCATTATCCTGTGATGGCCGTCGACGACAAGGTACCCGTTCATTCTTTTTATTACGATCAGGGGTTCGTTCAGCCCTCTCTTGATCTCATACTGACGGCCGATCAGCTCATCCATGTATACCTCCTTCTGAGTGGGTATGAGCTCCTTGATCGGAACATCCTGATTTGATATCTTGAACCTTACTCCGTTCTGCTGCTCCAGCAGATTCTTCACAGACATGACCTTGGCCGGCCTCGACTTCTCTATCTGCGACCTTACCACATCTATGTTGGAAATGATCCCTACGATCTTCTTTTCCTCGTCCACCACCGGCAGATTCCTCAGGCCGTATCTGAAAAGCACCCTCGTGGCATCCTCTATCGACATGGTCGGTACTGCGCAGAGTGTCCCGCGGCTCATCACTTCCCTCATCTTCGCATCCGGCCTGTCGATGAATCTCAACAGCTCCTTCGCCGTGACGTACCCCAGAAGGTATTCGTTCTCGACTATGGGAAAACCATGGAAGCTGGATGCTATTATCTTCTCCTTTACCTGACTGACCGTCATGTCCGGCGATACCGTTTGGACGTTCCTGATCATATACTCTGCGACTGTCGGAGATGCCATCTTTATCAATACCCTATCCTGCAGGAGAATGAAAAACCCTTTGGAAGGTTTGTAACGATTATATATGAAGGATATCATGTCAGAGGTATCACGAATGTTACAATTCGTAACAAGAGGAATAATATGAATTTCAAGATCGTTTTGACAATCTCCGCACTGGTCCTGCTATCTGGGTTATCCTTTGGCGCACTGAGCGACGCCTCAGAGGGCGACGGGCCGGTGACGGTCACGGACGGTACCGGGCGGAATTTCGAGTACTCCGAGCCGGCCAGATACGTAGTCACCATGGGCTATGCCTCCACCCTTACGGTGGCGATGCTGGGAGAGATAGACAAGATAATCGCGACGGACATGTACTCGACGTACGAGCAAAGTAAAGACGAGCGGCTCAAGGACTTGAATGCCGCGAACCTTGGGAGCATCTATGCCTCATCAAATAACAGCTACGTCCTGACGTGGCTCCTTCAGAAGGC
>JAIRUV010000029.1 GCA_031254265.1 Candidatus Methanoplasma sp. | reverse complement strand
GCTCCGACCCTTATACTCATGTATATGGTACTGAGAAAGTACACATACCCGGCGGTGGAGCAGCCGTTCTTCAGCGACCCGAGGTTCTTCGGACTTTTTGTGGTCGGTCTGATAGCAGGAACACTGCTCGAGGCATCCAATCGTCTGGTTCCGATGAACATGATCTTTATGATACTGTTCTCTGTCATACAATGTCTTGCCATGGTCGTTGTTATGAACCTTAAGAGGTTCCATGGCAAGTCTGATTCGGTATTCTATGGCTACGGTCTGGGACTGGGAATGGGGTGTACGATGGCCTTGGGGACCATCTATTTCAAAGGATCAGACATGTTCAAAATTGCGGAAGGTGCTGCGATAGGTATCGAAGGATACGCATGGTTCATTCTGATAGCGTTGTCATATGTGTTCATTATATCTGCGCTGGGCACCACCGTCGGGGAAGGTGTCGCCAGGCTGAGGCCCATGGAATTCGGTCTGCAGGCAATATTCGTCAATGTGGTGTTCAGCCTGATCCTGTGGATCGCGTACAGTGCAGACGAAAGCATCGCTCTCTACATCTGTCTCATACTTGCGCTGATGGTCGCCGTCGCCTACTTCTATTACATAATGTACGTGAAACTGTCCGGGGTTGTACGTGATGTGCTGAAGATGGAAGGAAAGACGAGAAAAGACATCCCCCGATGATATCAGGCGCGGTACCTTCCGTACTTCACTTCGTGGACCAGACAAAGTTCCAGCATCGTCTTCAGCAGTTTCTCTGCGTTCTTTTCGTCAACCTTCTCAATATCTTCGAGTGTGAAGGTGCCGTAGATATCGGTCAGGCCTCTGGAAAGCAGTTTCACCCTGCTTTGAAGGTCTCTGCAGTGCTCATATCTGTACACAACTGTGGAAAGGGGATCTGGGTCGGTGCCGGACCTTTTCTTTTCCTGCACCTTGAAAGGATGCACCTTGGTCAGCACCTCTCTGACAACATTCTGATCCTTATCCTCAAAGATCACCCGGATTCCCTTGTGGGTCTCCGTGTTGTTGCAGTAAGGACACGCTGAAGAGGATGACGAACGGTCTATCATCCTCTGCCGCTTGCATTTCCCGCATGATATTATGGCATAGGTCATCTGTACTCCGTGAACACAAGCGCCGCGATGCAGCACCCGTGCATGCCCTCCGGGACCTGCATCTCCTCGATGACCAGCACTGGCTCTTCGAACGGGATGTCCCTGATCCTCGACATCTCCCTCATCTTCTTCTCCAATTCGGCCTTCAGACTGCTGCCGGGCCCGTGAAGATGCCCCTCGGCAACATACCCTCCTTTCCCATCCTTCCGATAGGCATAGGCGATCCCCGCCGAGATGAACTCTTCGCCCTTCCCCCTCATCTGTGAAAGCACACAATGGGTGACAGCACCCATCCTCATCTCCGCCGGCCCGATCCTTTCCGATCCTTCAGGTATCACCGACGAGACGGCCACCAGGTTCTGCTCCCCTATCCCCGCGGACATGAGCGCAAGATCGAACGCATTGAGGCCTGAGACACTGCTTACCGCTTTGCCGGATGTAACGAAGTATTTTGTCGGTATCAGCTGCATAAGTATCATCCGTAGAGCTGCTGGACATCTTTGGGGGTCACGCTGTACCCGTATTCCTGCTGTTGTTTGATCTTGCCCTCTATCTCTTCGGCCTCTTTGTACAGCGGTTCGGCATCTATTTTGAGTTCCGGAACGAGTCTGGACAGAGGCTCGAGTATCCGCGCGGCGGACCGGGGATCGGGTAGCGTGGGGTTGGCGGGACACAGCATCGCTATGACATCTATGTTCGAACAGAACCCCTCATAGAGCATGATCCCTGTCAACCCTCTTACCAGACCTTCGTCGAGCTTCTTGAGTCCCAGTCCCTCTATCCTTTCCTTTGAGACCTCCGATGTTCCGAAGGCGAAGATGTTCGAATCCTCCCCGAACTGAGGTATCCCTTCGAGCGCTATGATGCTGGCGATCCCCATCTCTTTGAAAAGGTCCATAAGGGTCGCGTTCAGGACGTAGTACTGCTCCGGCCTCAGCGCGATCTCCGAGGTCACGATTATCAGATCTCCGCAATCCTCGGATATGTTGTCCCTGCTGCACCCGTATATCCTGATGGGAGGATACGGGTTCCCGTTATGGATCAAAGCATAAGGGGGGAAATCCGGAGATGTTATTCCCGCCACCACTTCCATCTTCAGCTCCCTGATCACGAAACTGGTAAGTATGGAACCCACAAGGCCGATCCCCGGAAAGCCGACGATAGCGATAGGGTTCTCATATCTTTTGTCGGAATATCTTATCGTTTTCGTCTCCATCATAATACCTCTTAACGATTGTGAACGTATAATTACTCGCACAGTATTCATCGGGCATGGGCGAAAAGAGCATTTCTTTTATAAAGACCTCAGGAGGGATACCTATTCTGGTCGAAAGGCTCCCAGAAAGCGAGAGCGCCGGTTTCATGGTGGGAGTGCGCACGGGTTCCAGGGACGAGGACAAAAGCGTGATGGGCATTTCGCATCTTCTGGAACATGTGGTCTTCAGGGAGACGAAGAACAGGTCATCCTATCAAATGGCAAAGGAGATGGAAGGCGCGGGAGGCGAACTCAATGCGTTCACTGGCAGAGAGATGACGGCCTTCCACGGAGTAACGATAAAGGAGACGAAGGATGTCGCCAAAGATACGGTCTCGGACATAGTCGTCAATACTCTCATA
>JAIRUV010000122.1 GCA_031254265.1 Candidatus Methanoplasma sp. | reverse complement strand
GGATGAGTATGGTGTTCTATGTTGACATCGATAAGCCGATCGTCTATTATGTAGAAATGTCAGAGACTTATTCTTCGCTGCATTTGGAAGCAACCATAGAGCTCATAGAGACAAACTTTTAATAAAAACAGGCTGGGATATCCCAGTCATTTTTCATTTTTACTCTAACTTCTAGGCGTGGAATATAAGTCAACGCCGAGGACTCTATCCAGTCGCGGATGTCGGCGCCGATGTTGTACGGCAGGTCTCCTGCGTCCGTGCGGATAGACTTCATACTGTATCCAACGTATAGACCATGTCCAGATTATAATATTCCACTTCGCGTTCCACCTGCCTGTCGCTTTCCAAATGAAGTTGTGTTTACAGCTATATGTGATAATAAAAGTTGAAAAAGCCTATCTAAAAAATGATTCGGTAGAGTAGATTGAAACCTCTGGTTAATCAAACAGGAACCGGAGGCATGTATGTTATGTGATTCATTTGTGTTTTATGGCGGCCCCTTCTTTTCTGCTCATATAGGGTAAATACTACACAGTGGGCTGAGGAAAATATATTAACACTGCACGGATAGGGAATTCTATAAAAACTGCCATTATCCGCATATCATGTCCTGCATCCATGAGGGACGGGACCGCCGGCCGGCAGCACGAGGAAGGTTGACAAAATGTGGGAAATGAAAGAGATCAGAGAGCTGAAGGTCGGAAGATATGTCAACATTGACGAGTCCCCCTGCAAAATCATATCAATCAGCACATCGAAGCCCGGGAAGCATGGATCAGCAAAGGCAAACATTGAGGCTACGGACATCTTCTCAGGCTCCAAGAAATCCATCAACGCGCCTGTGAGCACTAAGGTGCAGGTGCCCCAGATAGACAAAAGAAAGGGTCAGGTGCTGTCCATACAAGGCAAAGAAGTACAGATAATGGACCTCGAGACCTTCGAGACCTTCTCCATGGCCATCAACGACGACCACGAGAGTTCTCTCGATGAGGGCGGAGAGGTCATGTACATAGTCGCTATGGGAAGGAACAAGCTCCTTTAAGGTGATGGCTGTGCCGTATGGGATATCCTATGCAGGCGCGGAGTCAGATTATGACTCCGCAGATGTCTTCATCCTGGGTATCCCGTATGACCGGACATCTAGCTTCAGGTCCGGCGCCAAAGAAGCGCCATTCCACATAAGGCGCGCATCATATAATTTTGAGGAGATTCACTTTGAACACGGCCTCGGCCTTCCGTCCCTGGATATCTTCGATCAGGGGAACTGCGAGGACCCTTTCTTGCCGGAGGATATGATGGACGAAGTGAAATTCTTCATGACCCCTCCGATAAATGACGGGAAGTTCACGATAGCAATGGGAGGGGAGCATTCCGTGAACATTCCGATCATGCAGTGTTTCAAGAAAGACATCTCGCTCATAACAATAGACGCCCACCTTGATTCAAGGGATGAATATCTCGGAACACCCTACAGCCACGCCTGCGTCACAAGGCGTGCCGCAGAGCATCTGGGTATAGACAATGTGTTCTCGCTTGGAGTAAGATCGATCTCCAGAGAAGAGCTGGAGAGGGATGATGTCGTCCCTCATATCACATCCTTCGAGATCATGGAAAAGGGAATCGAATGGGCGGTGAAAAAAGCGCTGGACAGCGTGAAGAACGAACGCGTCTACCTTTCCCTGGATATCGACGGCATCGACCCGGCCTTTGCGCCTGGAACCGGCACTCCGGAGCCCTTTGGCCTGCACCCTATGGATGTGAAGAAGGCCATCGGCCTTATCGGAGGAAGACTGGCCGGCTTCGATGTAACCGAGGTCTGCCCTCCGGCGGATCCTTCGGGCATCACATCGGTGTTGGCGTCAAGGCTGATCAACGAAGTCCTTGCGGTGTATTCGAAAAATCTCAGCTGAGCCCTTGTTTCAGATGCTTTTTGACCAGAACCTCGTAAGTCTCCGCCCTGCTTTTAGCGACCTCTTCGTCCTTTGATTCCGAGAATATCCTGAAGATCGGCTCGGTGCCGGACGGCCTTATCAGGACCCACCCGTCGCTGAACAGTATCTTCATGCCGTCCGTGCGGTCTATCTCTGCGCCGGCACTTTCGCCTGCAACATGTTCCAGAACGCTCTTTTTCATGCTGTCGGGGCACTCTATCTTCTTCTTTACTGTGAAATAATCCGGGAACCCTGATATCTGTCTCTCAAGCGGCCCGTCCTTCACGATGCATTCGAGCATCTTGGCTACGGCCATGCCGCCGTCCCTGCAGTACTGGTGCTCCGGGAATATCAGCCCGCCGTTCTCCTCTCCGCCGAATACCGCTCCCGTTTCGATCATCTTCCTGGCGACGACGGGCGACCCCACCGCCGTATACCTGACCGAACCGCCGGACCCGCGTACTATCTCCTCCACAAGGGAGGAGGAGCTCACAGGGGTGACCACCGTCCCCTTCTTCTTTGACAGGATGTGCTTGGACATGAGTGCCAGGCTCTTGTCCCCGCTTACATAGCCCCCGTCCCTGGTCACGAACACACATCTGTCCGCATCCCCGTCATGGGCTATCCCCATGTCCGACCCTGTGGCCTCCGT
>JAIRUV010000097.1 GCA_031254265.1 Candidatus Methanoplasma sp. | reverse complement strand
CACAGAAGGACGATACTTTCCCGTAGTTGTTGGCTATGAGCTTGTCCGTCTCGCCCTTTCTGCTCACGCATTTCCCGAATCCTTCCACAGGTATCCTGCACCTGTGGGGGCATAGGTCGCAGACATACTTCTCGCCGTCGCGGTGATAGTACCTCGCCTCGATGTTGGGATTAATGCCTGCCGTTCTCCATCACCTTCCTTATGCCTTCCGAGTTGATGTACGGAGCATCATCGTTCGTGACTATACCTATTACGGAGAACTCCACATCGCGGTCGTACAGGGATTCCATCTTCTTTTTATCGAATGTGAACAGCAGTTCGTAATCCCCGCCCCAATAAAGCATCATCTCCTCCTTCGATATGCCGGCCGCTGAGGATACTGTCTCGACCCCCTCGCCTTCCGGCAGAAAGGCCGAGTGGATGTCGATCCCGACGCGGCTGGCGGCGCATACGCTTCTCGCACCTTCCGCGAGCCCGTCCGAAAGGTCGATGCAGGATGTCACCGCACCGGATGCCGAGAGGGCGATGCCTTCTCTGACGCGGGGGACCGGAGCCATCAGCGGACGGGCCGGGAACCGGACATCAAGACCGTTCGCGATCGCAACGAACTCCGCCGCGGCGGAACCCAGTGAACCGGTGACCGCCACCGCGTCTCCCGGTTTGGCGCCTGACCTGAGCAGAGGCTTCCTGCCGTTCATCGAACCTATCGCCGTGCAGGCCAATGACCCGCACCCGAATTTCGTGTCGCCGCCATACACAAACGTTCCGAATGCTTCGGCACATGCATCCATACCCGCCATGATATCGTACAGCGATCCGGAGTCAAGGTCTGCCGGCATGGTCAGCGCCGCCAGCAGGCCGACGGGCTCCGCGCCCATGCTTGCCAGGTCGCTTATGCTGACCGCCGCTGCCATCCATCCGAACTCCTCGTATGTCATGCCATTCGGAAAATGCCTGTCGAAGGTCAGACTGTCGACGCAGGCGACCACGTCCCCTCCGGCGTAAGGTATGACCGCAGAATCGTCTCCGGGGCCGAGTCCCGGCGGGTGCCGGATGATGTTCCTGATATTCTTGACAAGCTCCCTTTCCCCCAATTCTTTCAAGGAAACCATTAATGAAGATATATAACGGCCGATTAATAACTTATCCGACGGCGCAGAAGGAAAATTCACAATAAATGATTAATATTAAGGCGAGCAATTCAGATGGTCGGTCTTAAATGAAAATCGATATTAAATACGGCAAGGACGGAGTTCAGAAGATCGATGTTCCTGACAAGAATTACATCGGAACATTCTATCCGAAAGATGTTAAATGCGGGGACCCGGACGAAGTTATAGGCGGATCCATCGACAACCCGATCGGATACGAATCGCTGTCCAAATTCCTGGAGGGCGGAAAGGACATAGTATTCATTGTCAACGACGGGACGAGGCCGACCCCTACCGCAAAGGTGCTTGACGCACTTTCCAAAAGAATGGACCTGCGCAAGGCCAGATACCTAATAGCCACCGGAACCCACAGGGACATGACTCCCGAGGAGTACGACTTCGTGTTCGGAAAGCACTACGGAAACCTGAAGGACAGGATAATATCCCATGACGCAAAGAAATCGGAATGCGTCAACCTCGGAAGATCGAAGAACGGCACACCCATGGAGGTCAACAAGATCGCGGTGGACGCCGACAGACTTGTGATAATCACAAGTGTCGAGCCCCACTACTTCGCAGGGTACACCGGAGGAAGGAAATCCTTCCTTCCCGGCGTCGCGTCGTTCCTGACAATTGAGACCAACCATAAGCTGGCAATGAAAGAAGAGGCGCAGTCGCTGGTCCTCAAAGGCAACCCCGTCCACGAGGACATGATGGATGCGCTCGAGGTCGTAAAGGATAAGAAGATTTTTTCGATACAGATGGTCCTCGACAGGCACCAGCACATATACAGAGTGGCATCAGGGAGCCTGAACCCTGCCTTCGATCAGGCGGTGGAATGGGCGAACCAGGTGTTCTCCGTCCCGATACCCGGGAAGGCGGACATAGTGATATCCGTTGCGCCGTACCCCATGGACGTGGACCTCTACCAGTCGCAGAAAGCGCTGGACAACGGAAAATGGGCGCTCAAAGAGGGCGGAAGGATAATAATGGTGTCAAAATGCAGGGAAGGCGTGGGACATGCTACATTCCTCACGCAGCTTTCCTCATCGAAGGACCCTAAACAGGTCCTCGAAAACCTCAGCAAAGAATACAAGCTGGGATACCACAAGGCCGCCAAAATGGCGGAGATCGCAGTATGGGCAGACATATGGGCGGTGACGGACCTGGATCCGGAGATGATAAAGGCCGCCAACATCACGCCGTTCCCAACAGTGGATGCCGCGGTGAAGGAAGCACTGAGACAGAAGCCTGACGCGAAGATCATAATACTGATGGACGGAAGCGTAACAATACCCAGGGTTGAATAAGATGAACAGTTTCAATACAGAACACATAGACAAGATAAAGGAGGCGCTGAACACCTGCACCATGTGCGGATTCTGTAAGAGCGTATGCCCCTCCTTCAAAGCGGTCGGATGGGACTCCGGCTCGTCGAGGGGAAGGATAATCCTCACATACGGACTCCTCACCGGAGACCTGGAGGCAGACGACTCCGTGATGGAGAACATATACACCTGCACCACCTGCGCAGACTGCGTGAGGCGCTGCCCGTCGCAGGTGGATGTGGTGGAAGTAGTGGAGATGTGCCGTTCCGATCTCGTGAAGAACGGGCACATACTCCCTAAACACAAAACGATCGTTGACAATGTGGAGAAGTACAACAACCCGTATGCGGAGAAGGAACCGGTCGCCAAGGCCCTCGGCACAACTCCCCGCAAGGCGAAGATAGGATACTTCGCAGGATGCACCGCCGCCTACAGGGAGAAGGAGATAGCCGCGGCCTCGCTTTCCATATTGAAGAAACTCGGCGTGGATTTCACCACGGTCGACGAGGTATGCTGCGGGTCCGTCCTGCAAAGGATCGGCATCGACGAAAATAAGAGCATAGCCCTTATGAAGAAGAATGTCGAGGCCGTAAAGTCGCTGGGCGTGGAAACGCTGATACTCTCATGCGCAGGATGCTACAGGATGTTCAAGATGGAGTACCCCAAGTTCGTGGATGTTCCCTTCACTGTTATGCACATGTCCGAGTTCCTGGCAAAACAGGACCTGAAGCTGAAGCCTCTGGAAGGCGAGACCGTCACCTATCATGATCCATGCCACCTCGGAAGGCACTGCAAGGTATATGATGCCCCGAGAGAGGTACTGAAGAAGTTCCCGGGCATCACCTTGAAAGAGATGAAGTTCAAC
>JAIRUV010000094.1 GCA_031254265.1 Candidatus Methanoplasma sp. | reverse complement strand
CCTCTGTATCGTCAAGAATAGACACGGAACCCGTCTGCAAGGACGGGGTCTGCGTTCTGAGACTTCCCTTCACCGGCGAACATATGATCCCTGATGACATCGAAGCAGTCGTGGTCCCGAACGCTTTTGAATTGAGAAAGGATGCAAGGAAACTCGTTGATTCTGTCATAAGGATAAGAGAGAAGATCGGATACAACAGGCTGTTGATAATGCTGGGCATAGCCGAGCCATCCACAGCAGCGCTGCTCTCATACATGGGCGTGGATGTTTTCGACGACTCCCTTGTCGCGGCGGCAGGTTCCGGCGGGATCAGACTGATCCCGGAGGGAGAGATCCGTTGCGGAACAGACAGGGATGTTCAGGTAGAGAACATTGCAGACCTGGAAAAGGAGTGCGGGACCATCACGGTATTCACCGAATCAGGAAGGCTGAGGGAATTGGTGGACCAGAGAGCAGCCGCGTCCCCGTCATCCACCGCCATCCTGAGGATATTCGACGATGCCGGCTACAGGTATCAGGAGGAATGCTGTTCGACCGTAGGAACAAGGTTCGCCTGCAACACCACTCAGGCCCTCAGAAGGCCGGACCTGAAAATATACAGGGAAAAGATATCCGAGACATACAGGAGACCTGAGCACAAAAGGATACTTCTGCTCCTCTCATGTTCGGCGAAGAAACCATATCATATATCAAAGACGCACAAAGCATTCTCTTCCGCAATTCACACAGCCCAGCACGACACGCTTGTGCATGAGGTCATCGTGACATCTCCCCTCGGCATCGTCCCCAGGGAGCTGGACGTGTTCTATCCTGCGAACTCATATGACATACCAGTCACAGGAGAATGGAAATGCCAGGAGAAGGAGATGATAAGATCGATGGTCTCTGGCATACTATCCCAAGGCTATGACAAAGTGATATGCCACCTGGGCAAGGACGCAGAATTGGTGGAAGGCCTGGCAGAGATGGAAGAGACCGTTGTCGGGGACCCGACAACCCCAGCATCCCTTAAGAATCTCGACGATGCTCTCAGAAGGGCGGCCAAAGGGATGGAACCGGTCGGCTACGATGTGGAGAGGATCGGGTCCGTAAGGTCGATACTCACATTCCAGCTCGGTCAGGACACAGCAGACGCACTGATGGACAACGGTAGCTATGCGATAGGGAAATTCCCCTACTGGAAGATAATGAGGGATGATCCTGACAGCAAAGAGAAGATACAGCTCGGAATGCTCACGCCGGAAAGAGGGATGATATCCCTTACCATAGAGGGTGCGGAGATCGTTGCGGATCTGGGAAAGAACATCGTGGAGATGACGGATTTCGAGATGAAAGGGAATCTGTTCGCCGTAGGCGTTGTGAAAGCCGATCCTCGAATCAGGCAGGGCGACGAAGCCGTCGTGACCATGAACGGGAATGTTGTCGCGGTAGGTGTCGCGATGATGTCCGGCAGAGAGATGACGGAGCTCAGAAGAGGGATAGCCGTGAAGATACGGCATAAGAAGAAATGATCACTTTCGGTTTTTTTCTTTGCCAGGAACAAGCTCGTACGTATCTGTACAAATTCAATAAGTTTTAATGTCTGGGTATCTTCATCTTTTGATCGTCTTTATTTCGTAACAACGCCTCACTGCCGCTGTTTTCAGCGTTCCATTTTCGGGGACCTCCCCCGCTTTTGTTAATATACTCTCTCGACAATGATGATATTGAAGACCACAGTGCATCCCCAAGAAGCACGGGATACTTCAGGATAACGGGGTACTATCCCATTCCATCCGCTTCGTTATCCTTTTCTTCCTTTTTTATCGGGCTGTGTTTTCCACGGATGCCTTTCTGCCCATCTTCGAGAACATTATGCTTATGACGATGCCAGCGACGAGTGCAACTGCACCAAGCGCTATGTCTGTGATGCCAGGATTGGCTGTGACGGCTTCCTGGATTATGACCAAGATGGAGCCGATCGTCAGCCCCAATATCACCATGTACGTGGACTTGCGATATCTGGTGAGTGCATGATGTACGACCTTGGCAAAGCCGATAAGGCCGATGAATATGCCGATCACAAGAGGGACCATAAGAACAACGTCGAATGATGACACAGTATGGATCAGAGGAGGATACAGGCCGACTGCCAGAAGTACTGTGGCACCGCTTATTCCAGGAGCAAGATGCGACATGGCAAAGATCACGCCGATTATGAGCATCCAGAATATGGATGCAACATCATGCTTGAGCACGACCTCCTCAGCATTCGAAAATGCCAAGGCCAGGAATATGCACATTATGATGACGCCGACCGCAAATGCCACGATATTCGTTCCCGAAGGTCTGATTTCTGGCTCAGTGTACCTCCACAGCTCCGGAAGCTGCCCCAATATCATACCTGTGAACAGCATCATGGAAGCGACCAGATAATTATCCAGTATCCATTCGAGTCCCAGGAAGGAGACGACTATGCCAAAGGCCAGTCCGGTCCCCACAAGCATCAGGAATGCGAAGTCCTCTCTTATCTTATGGTAAATGTCGGCGACATCCGCTACCAATCTCTCATATATGCCAAAACAGACGGCAAGGACCGCCCCGCTCACGCCCGGCACCGTTGAGACGATACCCACAAGCGCACCTATAAGGAACTTCTTTACAGCGGAAAGCGAGGACTCCATAAATGGGATATATTGCATGGGATATTAATACTAGGGAGAAAGCGATCTGCCGCCAAAGCAGGAGCTGGCGCGATAACAATGCATTATGCTGACTACAAGACCATCCTCTCCCCTGGAAACGGGATGAACGTATACAGGGGGTGCACCCACGGCTGCATATACTGCGACAGCCGCAGCGTCTGTTACCGCATGGACCATGATTTTGAGGACATAGAGGTAAAACGCAACGCGCCTCAGATACTGGAGGATCAGCTGAGAAGGAAAAGGGCTCCGTGCATGATAGGCACCGGGGCCATGTGCGACCCCTATATCCATCTGGAGGAGGGGCTGCAGGTAACCCGGCAGTGCCTCTCCCTGATCGAGAGGTACGGCTTCGGAGTCTCGATACTGACAAAGTCCTCCCGGATACTCAGGGACATAGACATCCTGAAGGCGATCAACAGGAGAACGAAATGCGTGGTGCAGGTGACCCTCACAACATACGATGAGGAACTCTGCAGGAAGATCGAACCGAATGTCACCACAACATCCGAGCGCTTCTATGTCTTGAAAGAAATGAACGAGGCAGGCATCCCCACCGTCGTGTGGCTGTGTCCGATACTTCCGTTCATAAACGATTCCGAAGAGAACCTGCTGGGACTGCTTGACTATTGCATAGAGGCAAAGGTCCGCGGGATATTGTGTTTCGGTTTCGGAATGACGCTGAGGGAGGGGAACCGAGAATACTTCTACCAATCACTGGACAGGCTGTTCCCCGGAATGAAGCAGAGGTACATCGAGACATTCGGAGACTCGTATTCATGCAGCAGTCCGAACAGTGCCGGGCTGATGAAGATATTCAGAGAAGTTTGCAAAGAACACAATATGCTTTACAAAACTGACGAGGTGTTCGGATATCTGAAGCAGTTCGAAGAAAAGAGCAGGCAGACATCGCTGTTCGACGGGTTCTGAATGTTTTATCGGATAACGGCTCATAATCTGCCCAATTCCTCTTTGAACGCAGGACGCCTGGAGTATTTGCCTCTCAGTTCATCACGGATGCTATACGCTTCATCTCCGTAGAGTTCCTTGTAAAGTTCCAGTATCCCGCACACGTTTTGATATGCATACCTTTCCGACGCGGCAGCCGCACTGGCATAGATGTGTTTTGTGAGGATCGTGCGGACATCCTCCTCATAATCCGGAAGAAGGTAAGCATAATAACGCACGATAGGCGACAGTTTATCTCCGCAGTATGCCAGGAGCTCCGAAATAAGGCCTTCCTGTGCAAGAATGTTCGGATATATGCCTTTAGGATCGTTCGTTTTCAGGATATCCAGTATCTCACGCCGGGCGGCAGGCCATTCGTCATCTCCGTATAGGGCCTTTATTTCTGAAAGACAGTCAAGCTTCCCGCCGATCAGGAATTCCCGACCGAGGATCCTTTGAGATTCTGTGTCGCCCATTCTCTCATATGCTTCATACCGCAATTTCTTGAATTCCTCCACGAGGCTGTGGTATTTGCTG
>JAIRUV010000042.1 GCA_031254265.1 Candidatus Methanoplasma sp. | reverse complement strand
TATGCAATGAACAGCAGAAAGGCGGCAGTATGCTCCGCCGTTTGCCTTGCGGGCGTTGCAGGCTCCGGGCTTGCATCCACCGTCATATTCAACAGGATGGAGATCACATCGGTCCTGGTCATCGGGTTGGTGTTGATGATCTCCGCAATATGCGTCGCGGTATACCTGTTCTCCACCGAAAAGGACCGCCAAAAGCCTTGGGCAAAGGACTTCATCGATATCAAGATCATGTCGGCCGGGTGGAGTGAGTCTGAAATCGTTGATGCAAAAGCAGTAAGGTTCGGTATCGCAAGCGGTGCACTTTGGATATTGGTGATAGCGGTCATCATCACACTCATATTCGTGTTCGAATGGCAATACTTCTGGTTGGTGTTCCTCTTCGCGATTCCGGTCCAGGTCCTGCTGGTGTCAACTATGTTCAGCGGCAGTGCGGAGCGCAATAGTCTCTGAACAGGCCGGCACCCTGCCGATTCCGAGCTGTTCTCTCTCAGCTTCAGGCGGGGAGCGGGCGGCCAATTTGAACCATCGGGCGCGCCCGCGCCCGCCTTACACATAACGGGAAAAGAAGCACAAAGCGGGTATCGAACTCCGATAATGCTTTAATTCTGATTATATATGTTCAACCGATGAGTCTTGAATCCCAGGTTTTGGAAAAGATAAAACCGACAGCGGAAGAGGTTAAGTCGATAGACAAGGCCGCGAACAACCTGAAGAAAAGGGTGGAGAGGTACGTCAGAGAACACAACATAGACGTCGAGGTCCGTTTCGTAGGATCCTATGCGAAGGGGACGTATCTGTCTGACCCAGACATAGATCTTTTCCTCCTTTTCCCGGAGACCGTGTCCTCCAAGGACCTCGAGACCGTCGGGCTTTCTGTGGGAGAAGCGATAATCAAAGGGGTGAAAATGTATTCCGAGCACCCCTATACGCGGGGCAAATACAACGGCGTGGATGTCGATATGGTGCCCAGCTATTCCATAAAGACAGCCGACAAACTGAGGTCGGCGGTGGACCGCACCCCATTCCACACAAAGTACATACTTGAGAACCTCAAAGACGAGCAGAAGGACGAGGTAAGGCTGCTGAAGAAATTCATGAAAGGGATAGGAGTGTACGGAGCGGAACCCAACACCAGGGGATTCTCCGGATACATGTGCGAACTACTTGTCCTGAACTACGGAAGTTTCCGCAAAGTGCTGGAAGGAGCAAGCGAATGGAGAGATGGAACCGTCATCACGATAGATAAAAAAGGCCCTCCGATAATGGGGCCTCTTGTGGTCTACGATCCGGTAGACCAGAAGAGGAACGTTGCATCCGCTGTTCACATCGACACGCTGGCACTTTTCATTTATTCATCGAAGACATATCTTTCCTCTCCGTCGGAGAAGTTCTTCTTCCCGAAAGAAAGGAAACCTTACTCGAGGGACGAGCTGCAAAGGATATCGGAAATGAACGGTTCCAGGATAATATCGGTCGTGTTCGACAGGCCGAACGTGGTGGAGGATAACCTTTACTCGCAGCTGTGGAAGACCCGATACGCTCTGACCAGAAAGCTCAACGAATTCGACTATACCGTGCTGAGAGCGGTGCACGAGATGTACGATAAGAAACTCGAGATCATCTTCGAACTCGAACGCGACGTCCTCTCCAAGACGTACAAGCACACAGGCCCGCCGGTCTGGGTCAAGGCGGCGGATTCTTTCCTGTCAAAATGGAAGAACAATATCTACGGCCCGCCGTTCATAGAGGACGGGTGCTGGACGGTGATAGCGGAGAGGATGTACTTCACGGCAAAGGAGATGCTGGCCGATGAGGCGGCGGTCTCCGGGATAGGGCGGGAGATCAATCCCCGCAATATGAAGATCAGGGATCATGAGTCGTCCCTCAACGAGAGCGACCCTCTGCTCCTGACCGAACTCTTGGACTCGAAGAACAGCTGGGAGATCTGACCCCTTATGCAAACGGTGCGTTGACGAACACAATGCATATGCCGAGAGCGAGCATGAGGAAAAGAAGGTAATTCATCAGCATCGTCTTCATATCGAGAAGGTCTGCACGGAACCTTGCCATAATCAACAGTCTTTTCATCACCAGGACCGTCAGTAGTGAAACGACGGTGGCGATGATCCAGCCGATGTCGTCGTTCGCTTTGCAGAGCATAGCGCCTATAATGCCTACGACTACTGCCATGGCGGTTATGACGAACAATACCTTCGTACCATAGATGTCCTTTAGGATGAACTCGCGCTCGTCGAATTCCGAAGGAACGAACACATATTCTTCTTCCTTCTCTTCAATGATGCGCCTTCTCTTCTTTGCCATGCTGTTACGGATTCCTATCAACAATATAAACATTTATCCATAGATGCTGAGCCCCGCTTTTTCACTTTCGGGGAATCCTTTGATTTCACTATATAAACAAACGCTCTAGGATATCTCCTCTTGCTGGAAAATCGCGACTGTCCAGCACTCCGGAGCTCTCGTCAAACGTGCCAGAAGCCATCTCTGTACATGGGATCCCACTTTCGGGGACCTCCTCTGATTTTCTTTATATATACAAAAATTCTTGAAGATTCGAGAGTGAAAAAATGGCCGCAAAAACCCTGGAAGACATACCCGGCGTAGGACCCGCGATCGCAGAGAAACTCCGTGAAGGAGGATACAACGACCTTATGGCAATCGCCGTAGCATCGCCTAAAGACCTTGCAGAGACCTGCGAGATAGGAGAGAAGAAGGCGATGGATATCATCGAAGGCGCGAAGCTCTGCGCTGACATAGGCGGATTCGAGACAGGGGACAACATCTTAGAGCGCCGGAAGGCTGTGACGAAACTCACTACCGGATCGAAGGCGTTCGACGAGCTTTTGAACGGAGGGTTGGAAAGCCAGTCGATAGTAGAGTTCTACGGTGAGTTCGGAAGCTGCAAGACCCAGGTGTGTTTCCAACTTGCGGTCAATGCCACACTGCCCGAAGAGAAAGGCGGCCTGGATTCAGATGTCATCATGATCGACAGTGAGAACACCTTCAGGCCGGAGAGGATAATCCATATGGCGAACTACCTCGGCGTCGATCCCGACTATACTCTTAGGAGGATACACGTCGCAAGGGCGTTCAACTCTCAGCACCAGATACTCCTTGTAGATAAGGCTATAGAACTGGCACAGGAGAAGAAAGTGAGGCTGATGATCGTAGACTCCCTGACATCCCACTTCAGGGCGGAATATCTCGGGAGGGGGGCACTGGCGGAAAGGCAGCAGATCCTCAACCGCCACATGCATGACCTGCTGAACTTCGCTACCTTGAACAATGCCGTCGTCGCTGTCACGAACCAGGTGGCCGCCAAGCCGGATGCGTTCTTCGGCGATCCGACGAGACCCATCGGCGGACACATCGTCGGACACACAGCCACATTCCGTATATATCTCAGAAAAGGAAAGGCTGGAAAGAGGATCGCAAGGCTCATTGACTCCCCGAACCTGCCTGAAGGCGAGGCCGTGTTCACTGTGACCGAAGATGGTATTAAGGACTGATTCCTAACGGGGTCCGTGGACCCCGTCTTCTTTTTTGAGCTGTCAGGCGAATCAAAGGATATGCCTGCCGCAGAGGTACGAAAGTGCATTGAAGCGGAATGTCCCCGGTACAGGATAGAAGGAGAGGGGCCGGGATATCTGACAGCCTCTTTTCCGGAAGAATGCTTGGACGGTATCGCAAACCGACTGGCCCTCACCCACTCCGTAGGACGATACTTGGGAGAATATATTCCTATGAACGCCGGCTCCCTTCCGGATACGGCCCTTCCTGAAGGTACGTTCGCCATCAGGGCAAAGAGATTTGAAGGTATGATGAAGGAGGCCGACTCTCAAAAGCTGATCAGGGATGTCGGCGGCATCCTTTCGAAGAACAACGATGTTAACCTCCGGGATCCGGACATCATAGTGAGGATGCAGCTTTGCGACAAGGTCCATCTTTTCATTGAAGATAGGACGATCGACAGGAACATCATGGAGAGGAGGAAGGTCGGGGAACGGCCGTTCTTCTCCCCTATCTCCCTGCATCCGAAGTATGCCCGGGCGCTCATAAACCTGACAGGGGCGAAGAGGGGAGACACCATACTTGACCCCTTCTGCGGTACGGGAGGGATAGTGATCGAGGCCGCCGACATGGGAATGAAGGCCATCGCATCGGATTTCGATGAGGACATGGTCCTGGGCTGCAGAGAGAACATGGATTTTTACGGCCTGGAACTGTATGACTATGAGACGATCAACATCCGCGACATCCCGGAAAGGTTCTCGGACGTGGATGCGGTTGTCACCGACCCCCCTTACGGAAGGTCCACGAAAACAGGAGGAGAGGATGTGGCCGAGATACATGAGAACGCGATGATATCGATCCCGAAGGTCTTGGGCAAAGGGGGAACGGCGGGCATCATCCTGCCTTATGAGATGAAAGCATCAACAATGCAGCTGGAAAATGTTTTCAAACAGCATGTGCACGGATCCCTCTCCAGATACTACCACATCTTCAATAAATCCAATCATTAACTATTTTAACGCTCATAATATCCCAACATCGTGAACAGATTCCTTCGCCTTTTCAGGTTCGGAAACGGCATAATGGGTATTCTCGGAGTTATCATCGCCGCCTTCATGGCCGCCGGATTCGACATCGGGGGCCATCTTCAGAATCTGATCATCTCCTGCGCCGTTGTACTCGCTTTCATGGCCGGCGGCAACTCTCTCAATGATTATATAGACAGAGATATCGACAGAACGGCCCACCCTGACCGGCCCCTCCCGAAAGGTGAGATAGAACCCCGCACCGCACTCATCCTTGGAGTGTCGGGGCTGGCGATCGCTTCCCTGCTGTCAGTAGCGATGATGTCCTTTATCGCAACAGCGATCGTCGTGGTCGCCGCGGCGCTGATGATATCCTATGAACTATTCCTTA
>JAIRUV010000151.1 GCA_031254265.1 Candidatus Methanoplasma sp. | reverse complement strand
GCCGCGGGAGGCACCGCACAGGCCATGAGCGTCCTGATCGCCGACATGGTGCGCCAGGCGCTTAACATCGGAAGATACATCCCCACGAAGGAAGAGATAGCTAGATTCAACGAGGAGATACCGCTGTACAAACAGTGCCAGCATCTTCAGTTCCTTCCGACGTCTCAAGAGATAGAGCTGATAGTCAAGAACTGCCCCATATGCATAGACGGTGAAGGAACGGAGACGGAAGAGATCTCAGGATACAGGAACCTGCCGAGGATAGAGACCAACCGTGTGAGAGGCGGTGCGTGCCTTGTCATTGCAGAAGGCATGTGCCAGAAGGCCTCCAAATTGAAGAAGCACGTGGATAATCTGAACATACAGGGGTGGGAGTTCATCGGAAAGTATATCGATGCGCATAAGGCCCCGGAAGAGAAAAAAAGCAGTGAGAAGGGAGTGCAGCCTTCGAAGACATATCTTAAGGACCTTGTCGCGGGGAGGCCCATATTCGGACACCCTTGTGCGGTGGGAGGGTTCAGATTGAGGTACGGAAGGGCGAGGACCGCCGGCCTTGCGGCGCTGGCATTCAGTCCGGCAAGCATGTATGCCATGGACGAGTTCATGGCCCTCGGCACACAGATCAAGATCGAGAGACCGGGCAAAGCCTGCGTTGCCACGCCCTGCGACACGCTGGACGGGCCTTTTTTACTGCTGAGAAACGGAGACCTTGTCCACTGTCAGAAAAAAGAGGATGTCATCGCCGTCCGGGACCAGGTGGCGGAGATAGTCGATAACGGCGAGATCCTGATCCCTTACGGTGAGTTCTCCGAGAACAACCATCCGCTCGTACCTTGCGGATATCCCATCGAGTGGCACAGGGAGGAGATGCTTTCCAAAGGCGGGCTTCCGGAGGATTGGGAGGACCCGTCCTACGAGCGTGCGAAGGAGATGTGTTCACAATCAGGCGTTCCTCTGCATCCGAAATTCAACATGTTCTGGTATGATGTCCCTGTTGACAGACTCAAAGACCTCAGGGCAGGGATCCTGTCCGGCGGCAGGTTCGACGGCAGGCTGACGATATCTAAAGAGCCGGGGACGAAGAGGACCTTGGAGGATCTCTGCGCAACGCACCGCGTGTCCGGGAATGAGGTCACAGTGGATGCATTGTACTCCATGCCTCTGATCGACGGGCTCGGCCTCGGTATGAAGGATGGGGAGATCGTTCCTTTGAGGGAACTAGAGGGCATCGATACCTTATCTGCAGTAAGCAAAGCGGCAGGGTTCGAGGTCCGCGCAAAGGCTAGGACCCGCATAGGTACAAGGATGGCGCGTCCTGAGAAAGCCAAAGACCGGGAAATGTCGCCGAAGGTGCATTCCTTGTTCCCTGTCGGAAAGGATGGGCAGTACGGCAGGGACATGGAATCTGCGATAAAAGCTTCCAGATCGAAGCTTACCGGCCTTGGCGCGAACACAGAGCCTACGCTCAGCATAGAGGTCGGTAGAAGAATCTGTCCGAAGTGCGGGACGTCCACATACCGCACATGGTGCAGGGATTGCCTTGTCCATACTACGGCATCGAATGTGAAAAGAAGCTACGGGAGCGGCGGACCGTCGATGATGAACATCAACCTCTCTGCGGAGTATCAGGATGCGCTCAGGAATCTCAAGGAGAGGGGCCCTGATGAACTTAGATGCGTCGAAGGACTGATCTCAAGAACAAAAACGCCCGAGGTCCTTGAGAAAGGGATACTCCGGTCGAAGAACGGTGTGTCGGTCTTCAAGGACGGCACTGTAAGATTCGATATGACGGATATGCCCATCACACACTTCAGACCGAGGGAGATCGGACTCAGCGTAGGGAAGGCTCATGAGCTCGGATATACTCATGACTGGAACGGGGAGCCTCTCAGAGATGAAGAGCAGATCTGCGAACTCAAGGTCCAGGACATCATCCCGGCAAAGTACTGCGGGGACTTCCTGGTAAAGGTCGCTAAATTCCTGGACGACGAGCTGGAACAGCTTTACGGCCTGGAGCGGTACTATCATGTTCAGAACAGGGATGACCTCGTCGGACACCTTACATTCGGGCTTGCGCCTCACACATCCGGCTGCATCCTGTGCCGCATAATAGGATACTGCGACATCAAGGGATGTTACGGCCATCCTTTCTTCCATGCCGCAAAGAGAAGGAACTGCGACGGGGACGAGGACTGTGTCATCCTGGCCCTGGACGGTCTTTTGAATTTTTCAAGACTGTATCTTCCGGAAAGGCGCGGCGGACTGATGGATGCGCCCCTTGTTCTCACCACAAGGCTGGATCCGAACGAGATAGACAAAGAGGCCCACAACATAGACTGTCACAGAAGATACCCTCTCGAGTTCTACAAGGCAGCGATGGAGATGCGCGACCCGAAGGAGCTGGAGAAGTCGATGGACCTCATATCAGGGCGCATCGGGACCCCGAGACAGTACGAAGGATTGGGCTTTACCCACGACACCCGCGATGTCTCAGAGGGGCCGAAGGAGTCCGCATATACGACGCTGGAGAGCATGACCGACAAGATGGATGCCCAGCTGTTCCTCGGAAAAAAGATACGTGCGGTGGACGAAAGGGATGTGGCGACCAAGGTCATAAACAAACATTTCCTGCCGGACATGGCCGGCAATCTCAGGAGTTTCAGCACGCAGAACGTGAGATGCACCAAATGCGGAGATAAATACAGAAGGATCCCCCTGTCAGGCGCTTGTAAATGCGGCAATCAGCTGACGCTCACGGTACACGAAGCAAGCGTCAAGAAGTACCTGGAAGTGTCAAAGGAGATCAGCGACAGATACGAGCTTGACGAATACACCAAAGAAAGGATAATGATCCTTGAGATGAGCATGAACTCTGTCTTCAACAATGATAAAGTAAAAAAGTGCAAGCTCTCCGACTTCTATTGAAAAAAGATGGGCTTGCGCCCGATTGGTTTCAGAGGGCCTCTTCAATATTCTTGAAGAAATCCTCCGACTGTTTGGAAAGGATCTTCAATGCCGTGTCCAGCACCTGCTGTGCGGTCAGAGAGCCGTCGGTCTCATACTTGAAGTAGAAGGATATGTCGTTAGAATCGACCTTGACCGCGCCTCTGGATATGACCTCGCATTCCCTGCACATGCCGCAGTTAAGCACATCCCTTACCTTCAGCTTGCCGCTTTTGATCTCGAACACTCCTCTGGGACATACCTCTATGCTCCTGAGCGTGCTGATATCGCCTGCCCTGCTTTCATCTATGGTCACGATAGGAAGGTACTTGTACCCTACGCCGAAAGCTGCCTGCCACTTCACATGCTTCCTGGCTGTGCCCATCACTGCCGTGGCATATATCAGGACGGCCTGACCGTCGGTAAGTTCCACGATGGGGATGAACGCATCCTTGGCAGCCAGCTCCTGGTTTCCCAGGGGCGTCATGTCGCCGGAAAGGACCGTGCACGGCCCTATCTTGTTGAGGCTGTACATTATGGTACAGCTGGGACATCCTTCCCCTCCGCAGGCGCATTCCTCCTGGAAAGTGAACAGTTCATGGTCGGTCGGCACGGGCACCATCCCGAGCCTGTGAGCAACGATCTCATCGAAGAGTGGAGTTACACTTTCGTACTCCTTGTCGTCCGCCATTATCGGCCCGAGATGGAACTCCACCTTGTCAATGGCCATCTTAGGAATGTCGACGAGCATGGTCCTTCTGAGTGCGTTCGCCATGGCAGGGGAGGAGTTCTTCAGAATGAAACTGCCCCGGGTTGCCTCCATTTCGCGTATCTCTATTTCCATGGGACTGCCCTCTCAGACCCTGCGTCCTCTGCGGCCGCCTTTCTTTTTTGTGCCGTCATGGGGGATGGGTGTGACATCCTCTATGCGTCCGATCTTCAGCCCTGCTCTTGCAAGGGCACGGATGGCCGCCTGAGCGCCAGGTCCGGGGGATGTGGATTTGTTTCCGCCCGGTGCCCGCACCTTGACGTGTATACCCACTATGTCCTTTTCTTTGGCCACCTCAGCGATCTTCTCCGCCGCTTTCTGCGCCGCATACGGTGATGATTCGTCCTTAGCCTGCTTGACCACCATTCCGCCGGTGACCTTGCCTATGGTCTCTGCGCCGGTTATGTCGGTAAGGGTGATCATGACGTTGTTGTAACTTGCATATATGTTCGCTATTCCCCATTTCGCTGCCATCAGATCTCACCGTCCTTCAGTGTTATTCCCGCCTCTTCCGCATCTGCTTTTGCCTTTGCCGCCGTCTCTTTTTCGACCTTTGCTTTGGCTTCGGCCTTTACCGCGACGTTCGCCGCCGCCTGCTCTGCGGATATCCTCATCGGGTGCATATCGTCTGTGAATGGAGATACGTTGTTATAAAGAACGGATGCCTCCTCTTCTCTGGTGACTATGTATCCGGGGACAGTGACCCTGTGGCCGTTGACATGTATGTGCCCGTGGGTGATCATCTGTCTTGCCTGTTTTATCGTGTTCGCCAGGCCCTTGTCGAAAACAACGGTCTGAAGCCTTCTTGACAGGATGTCGTTATCCGTAAGGACCAGGACATCGTTCAAATCCGAGCCGGTCACTGGCAACAGGCCCATGCGTGTACATTTCTTTATAAGCGCATCAGCCTCGACTTTTGCCTGTGCGTCCCCTCCTCTGAGGCGGGCCTGCAGTTCTCTGGACTGTTTCCTGAAGTTCCTGAGGACCGTCTGTGCCTTCCATACTTCAGTCTTGTTCTTAAGGCCGAACTCGCGGACTATCTCCACTTCTTTCTTTATCCTCTCGCCCTGCCAGGGGTGGGAGGGCGTGTCATAGGATCTGCGTGAGAATTTTGGATCTCCCATTCATACCACCTCAGTTCTGTTTCCTCTGGACACCGATGGTGAGTCCCTTCCTTCCGTTGGAACGGGTCCTCTGACCTCTGACCTTGTGTTTGGTCTCGTGCCTTATTCCGCGGTAACAGCGGATCATCTTCATTCTGTTGATGTCGTCTTTCTGGACCATGTCGAGGTTGTTCCCTATGAGGTGCATGTCAGCTCCGGTCTCATAATCCATCTGCCTGTTGACAGCCCAGTGGGGGGTGTACTCGACATATGTCAGGACGAGTCCCTCGATCTCTTTGACCTTCTCGTCAGAAAGCGTTCCTATTTTCACAGCGGGATCCACATTAGCCTTCCTGACTATGATCTGTGATACCCTTTTTCCTACGCCTTTTATGCTCTGAAGCCCGATGACCGTCCTTTTCAGACCGTCAATGTCGCTGTTAGCGATACGGACAATGAAGTTGAAGTTCTCGTCTTCAGCTGCCGGCGCGTCCTTTTTCGGTTTCGCCATTTTGATTCCTCCGTAAATGTTCCCCGAGGGGATGTGCTCAAGCGCTATCCTTCAGGATGCGCTCTCAGTGTTCGTCGTTGACGGGTCCTGAGTTTACGTTGAGGCGAGGATTGTCTCCTCCTTATTAAAGGTTATTATAAGAATGCGCGCGACCATCACCTATAACGGCCGACCAGTGAAGACCTCTGGAGTATGTGCCCTTCCATCGCTTTCATAAGTCCTTTCTTCCCGGACCTGCCCGGCAGATCCAGAATGCAGTCGAGGACGAACACGCTGAACTGATATCTGTGAGACCAGTTGAACGGCGGTTTAGGTCCTCTGTATCTGTGCTTGCCGTATCCGCGCCCCTGTACGGCACCGGAAAGGCTTTCGACGGCCTCGCCGCAGGGAATATTCGAGGGTATAACATCCATTACCGGGACGTTCCATATGACCCAGTGGTTGTATGCAGGGATGGGATGATCAAGATCGTCCATTGTGATCGCAATGGATACCGCGCCCTCATCTGTGTTGAACAGCCGCAGTTCAGGCGATGTGTCGG
>JAIRUV010000126.1 GCA_031254265.1 Candidatus Methanoplasma sp. | reverse complement strand
GCCGATGTCACTTTCCGGATCTGCGCGATGTCGGACATGACCTCTTTTATGAACTCCTCTCGGTATTCAGCTGGGCCCGATCTCTTGTCGGTATCAGACATCTGCGATGCCGACACCAGATCTTTAAAGCCCGCCAGGCTCCACATCTCTTCCGCAATGTGAGGGGTGATCGGCGCCATCAGAGGGATCCATATCCTCAGGGCTTCCATCACTGTGTCCTTGTTGTTCCCGCCTCTTCTGCCGTACCATCTCATGTCATTCAGCATCTCGAAGTAGACGGCGGTGGCCATCTGCCTGAGGTCATACTTTTCCATCGCGGACCTGACCGACAGCAGGTGGCCGCTGAACCTCGATATCAGCCAGTCATCGATATCCTTCTTCTCATCTGAAAGCGATGATGAAAGAAGTTCTTCCAGCGCCCCTGTGATCCTGTCCAGCCTTTGGCGGTATGTCATGACCGTGTCCTCATTCCATTCGACATCTACGAACATCGATGCCGCATGCGAATAGTACAGCCTCAGGGCGTCCACTCCGAACTGCTCCACCGCTCCCGGAATAGGCTGTGCGCCCCCTTTTGATTTGGAGATCTTGTTCTTTTTCCCGGTGATGTACCAGTTGACCAGGATGCCTTTCGGCTGCAACTCATCAGGCAGTATGGCGCGATGGTTGAACAGGAACACCGGGAAGTGTACTGTCATGTGCTCCTTGCCGCCGAGGTTGATGTCAAGAGGATACCAGTATCTTATGTCCTCACGGATCTCTTTCAGGATGCCGGCCGGAACGCCTGTGTTCTTGGATACTTGCGAGACCTCTCCCTTTCCTAATACAACATGGTCGAAGAACTCTTCGTTCATGTTCTCAGGGGATATCCTTCCGTCGTTCGCGTAGATGGAAATGAGATAATACAAAGGATAGAGGGTGGAATCGGATATAGCCTCGATGATCCATTTCTCATCGAAAGGGAACCTCGTTCCAAGCCAGTTGCCCTGTCTTACACAGGCACGTTCCCTGAACCACCTCAGCGTGGCGTGGACGTTCTCATAGAAGTCCTGAGGGTATATCTCCATATCCCTGCAGTGTCCGCTCGTCCTTTCTGTGAGGCCTTCTTTTCCATAATCGATGAACCACTGGTCGTCGATCCTCTTCACTCTGACCGGCATCCCGCATCTGCATATCACTTCTTCCGTGAGATCATGGAATACCTCCGCCTCTCCGGAATCGATCATGGCCTGTTTCATTTTATCCTTGGCATCATCCACTCTCATCCCCGAGAACGGCCCGCAGATGTCCTTCATGCGGCCCATATGGTAGCCGTCCTTGTACACTTGTTTTTTGGCCTCTTCGAGCCTGGGGTCTCCCGGCTGGGTGATCCCCATCCTCTGTATCATATCCTGCGCGGGGAACTCCCCGTACCCCTCGATGGATATGATCGAAACGGGAACAACAGAATCCACCAGTTGTCTCGACAGACCGTATCTCTCTGATAATGAATGGTCCTTCTTCAGAGCTTCAAGTGAGATCCAGTCGTCCGGAGCGTCCGACGGCACGGACGTGACAAGGCCGCTTCCGACATTCGGGTCAGAGAACGATGCGGGGAGGACTGGAACGTTTTTGTGTATCATCGGCGCTTCGCACATCCACCCCACCATATCTTTTCCGTGCACAGGCGAAAGGATCTTTACGTCATCTTTCTGCAGCATGAGCTTTTCCGCCGCCTCTTTTGAGACTATCCATGTCTCATCCCCTTTCTTTATCCTGGTGTATTCTACGTCGGGATTCACCCAGAAGCAAACCTGGCCGTATACCGTTTCAGGCCTAAGGGTGGCAGCGATCAGATACTCTTCGCCGTGCTTGAATTTCAGAAGGGTGTACTCCTGCACCTCTGCATCGCCTCCCTTCGAGATATCGGTCTCCGAAGCGTCCACGGCCACAGGACCATGGACAGGACACGCAGGGGAGTAGTACGGCTTCTGTATAAGCAGGCCGAGTTCGTTCAGTTTCATGAACTGCCATTCTATGAATTTACTGTAATCCGGGTTGACGCTGCTCGTGAATCTCCTCCAGTCGGCAAGGAACCCGAATCTCTTCCAGTAATCGTTAACGTAGACGGTGTTGAAATAATCGACAACCTTCATCGGATCCTTCAGATCCTCCAGTTTCTCTTCCGGACACCCGTTCCTCAAAAGATATTCAATGAAATCGGCATCGCCGTTGGCGACCCGTGAGGCAAGGGGTCTGGCGCCGTTCCCCGTGGCGTGGGTTCCCACCGGGAACAGGACGTTGTGTCCTGTCATACGTTTGTATCTCCCGATGGCGTCGGTGTATGTGTAGCCTCTGAGATGTCCTACGTGAAGGAAGCCGGTGACGCCCGGATATGCGAATATTATCATGAACTTCGGCTTTCCGGCACTTCTTTCGGAGCGGTCCAGTCCCTCGCGGGACCACTCTGCCTGCCACTTCTTTTCAATCTCGTTGTAATCGAAAGACATCTGAACCCTCAGCGGTTGTATAATATGCTCAATAATAACCCTCATTAAATATTATTCTACAAGAACTGCATCGTTCC
>JAIRUV010000133.1 GCA_031254265.1 Candidatus Methanoplasma sp. | reverse complement strand
GAGTTATACTGCATGTAGTGTTTAGAGGATAAAATAGCAAAAGCGTAAATCAACGGGTGCCAAAGGGGTGAGCCCGGATCTGCGCAGCTCACAACTGAGGCAAATCCGGGACTGCTTTGGTGGGAAGGTGATAATACGAAAGTATCCGTCACTCGCCTTAAAGGCGTCCTGACGATCCGGATACGCATCTCCGTGATGATCATTCTGATTCGTCTCGGCAGGCCGTAAACCGGAACCGCTGGCGCCGCGTTATGGGCCCGGCCCCTCGGGGCCGTCACCTTCCTTGCTCCGATGAAAGGCTTGTGCAGATAAATATTTATTCGATGCATATCTCAATACATCATCCGAAACGGGATGCTCAACACATGAGGTGTGCCGATGGCAGAAGAGAAAGATACCCAGGCATTATCAAAAAAAGAGATGTACGCTCTGCTCCTGAAAGAATATGAGGAATGCCGCGACGAAGGAAGGGAATGTTATCTCGAGGAACTCATAGAAGAACTGAGAAAGGATCTGGAATCGGACTGACCCTACTGCATTTTTACTTTATCAGGTGCTTGATCATTTCGTACGGAGTGTCGTTAAGCGCCTTCCTTATCTCTTCCTCAGTGAGTCCGGCGCCGATGGCGACCGTCATCGCCATCCTCTCATCCATCAGGTTACCGACGGTATGAGCATCGGAGTTGATCACCAGCTTTGCACCGGACATCCTTGCGATGTTGGCAACATGTCCGTTCGTTATGCTGTGGTACGCGCGGCCGGTTATCTCGAGCGCAACATTGTTCCCCGCGGCGAACCTCGCTTCTTCCAGAGTGATCAGGCCGGGATGTGCCAGCACATCGACGTTGGGACTCATTGCGGCTTTAAGGTTGGTCTTAGAAGGAACGACCTCTGAGACGGTCTCCCCGTGTACGACCACTATCTCCGCGCCGAGGGCCTTCGCCCTCTTTGCCATCATATCTATCTTGGAGGGCGGCACATATGTGAGTTCAACGCCTGGAACGACAGTGATGTAGTCGCTGCTGAGCTCTGCCGCCTTCACTATGTTCGGGACCACGTGGTCGATATTGGTCACATCGACGTGATCCGTTATCGCAATGGCCGTGTGTCCGAGTTCCATCGCGCGGCATACGAGCTCTGAAGGGGTCAGGTCCCCGTCGCTGAATATTGTGTGAGTGTGCAGATCTATCCTCATTTTTTCCTCTCCGCAAGCTTTTCGTAAACCTTCTCCATCGGAAGTCCGGACTTGGTCACGGCCACCATTACGTGATATATCAGGTCTGCCAGCTCCCATGCTGTTTCTTCATCGTTTCTGTCCTTGAGTGCCAGAACGAATTCGCCCGCTTCTTCGATGACCTTCTTGCTCATCTTGTTCTCGTCGGAATACAGCAGACAGGTGTAGCTTCCCTCTTTCGGATTCTCGAGTCTGTCTGCCAGGACCCTCTTTAACTCCGGGATGATATCCATCGTCCCGTCCGTCGTTCCGTATATGGTCTTGTGGAAGCATGACGGGGATCCGGTGTGGCATGCGGGACCTGTCTGTTCTACCCTTACCAGCAGGGTATCGGCATCGCAGTCGAGCTGTATCGAGATTACCCTCTGGACATGTCCGGATTCCTCTCCTTTCTTCCAAAGTCTCTGCCTGCTCCTCGACCAGAAGTGTGTGTATCCGGTACTTTTCATAAGTTCGAGGGCCTCTTTGTTCACCCACGCCACCATCAGCACTTCGTTCGTAAGGTGGTCCTGGATGACCGAGGGTATGAGTCCGTCCTTGTCGTATTTCAGTTCGGTCATCTTACCCGAACGCCCCTGTCCTTCAGATACTGCTTCACTTCTTTGACTGTGAACTGCTTGTAATGGAACACCGATGCCGCCAGAGCGGATGAGACGTTCGTTTGCGAAAGGACCTCGAAGAAATCCTCTATCTTCCCGCAACCTCCTGATGCTGTGACCGGTATACCAACCGCGTCCGCAACGGCCTTATTCAGCGGAATGTCATATCCGTTCTTCACACCGTCCGCATCCACTGACGTAAGAAGGATCTCCCCTGCTCCGAGGTCTTCGACCTTTCTTGCCCATTCGACAGCGTCCAGCTTTATTGTCTTGGTACCTCCGTGGGTGACTACGTCCCAGCTGTCCCGGGTCTTTTTCGCATCTATCGCGACTATGATCCTTTCCTTCCCGAACCTTTCAGCGGATTCCCTTATCAGACCTGGGTTCATCACCGCTGCCGTGTTGATTGATACTTTGTCTGCGCCTGCTTTGAGTATCCTCGACATCTCGTCGGCACTCCTCATCCCTCCGCCTACCGCCAGAGGTACAGAGATCCTTTTCGCTGTTTCGGAGACAAGGTCGAAGAATGTCTCCCTCCTCTCCAAAGTGGCCGTGATATCAAGCAGCGTTATCTCGTCAGCCCCCTGAGCGCAGTATTCCTCCGCCAGCTGCGGCGGGGACCCTATATCTGTCATATCAACGAAATTGACGCCTTTGACCACTTTCCCGTCCTTCACATCGAGGCACGGAATGATCTTTTTCGGAGACATTCAACTCACCTTCGGCCTTTCCTTTGTGCTGAGTTCCGTTTTTCTTGGGGCGGCGGCGTTCCTAAGGGCCGTACCGAGGGCCTTGAATGTCGCCTCGATGATGTGGTGGTCATCAAAACCTCTGATCTGTACCACATGGAGCGTGATACCCGAAGACATTGCGAAGGTCCTCAGAAAATGGTGGTACAACCTGTCGGGGCAGTCTATTTCCGCATACGGCCTGTCGATCATATCCACGGACACCATCATTAGCGCATCATCCATCGGAAGTACCACTGTGGACATCCTTTCAACGGGCTTGTCGTCAAGGGCCTTCCTGAATGCGACCCCCAGTGTTATCGCGACATCCTCTATGAGGTGGTGGTCATTAT
>JAIRUV010000115.1 GCA_031254265.1 Candidatus Methanoplasma sp. | reverse complement strand
AGCATTGGTGATCATCGGCGGCGCGTTCTTCTTTGGACGGAAATGGAGAGGTGGAGTGAAGTAAGCGAAAAGAAAGACGTCGCCGTATTAGATCCGGCGCACAAAACAATGAAACGCCTGCCGACCCTATAGAAAACGGCCGGCAGACGTTTCCACAAACAATAAATGAGCGGTCGTCAGGTCAAGGAAGACCGGCAAGATCGCAAAGATATCCCATTAAGGTTTGGATACTCAATCGATTCAAGAAATCCAGAGTCTGATGAGATATCCGACACAGTACAGATGGTTTCGGATCAAATAAGCAAAAAGTGGTCGGAATTGGCCGGAAACGGCGACCTGTGCTTAAACTGCCAGATCTGGCTGGAGGATCACATCTTCCGAAGGCATCGCGGCATCAAAGCATCTTAAGGTCGCCGGTTATCTTGTCCAGGACGGAAGAGAGGGCCGGACCTATGCCCAGGCAGGTGTACGTACCGGGTTCCAGCTGTGTCCTTCCCGCATCGCATATGATGGAATTGTTCAGATCCTTGGCATCCGCTATCGCCTTGAATTCGAAGAGATCCCTCTCGGAATCGACCTTCAGGACTATCTTGGTCTGGCCGTTAAGGAGCCAGAGGTCGAACATCTTCGGGTCATTCTTCTTGATGCTAAGGGCGCAGTTGACCGATGCGTGTCCCGCCTGCGCAGCTAATTTGCCTTTGGTCATCTTGAGATCGTTCCTCATCAATATGACCAATTTGCATTCTTTTTCGTGACCGACGAAGCCGAACATAGAGGCAAGATTGTGGAGGTTGATGATAAAGTTGTCACTGCAATATGCTTTTAATCGCCAATCCTGATTATGTGCCATGGCCATGATAGATATAGAGTACAAACACTCGTCCGAGCCTCCGGATGACGAGAGGCTGAGGAGACGCTCTATAGAGGAGATGACAGAGTATCTCAAGGGGTTGGTGTTCGAAATGCAGATGGCCGACATATCTTCGAAGATCACCAGCATCGAAAAAGAGGGAAAGAACATGGTCTTCGTCAATGGAAAGAGCATAATCGATATTCTTGAGGGATTGGAGATAAAGATGCTCGAGACAGAGGACAGCTGCGACCACGGAAAGGCAAGGCCGATCGGCTTCGGACGTCCGACGCTGGACTGGAACAAGGATGTTATCGAGGACATCCCGGATGTTCTGGTCAAGAACGCCATATCGAAAGCTTATGCCGACATAATCAAGCACAGAATAGTTTAATTCATACAACTGTATCGCGACGCCATGTTCGAGATCATCAAGAGGGACGGACTTGCCAGGATAGGAAAGTTCTGGACAAGGTCTGGGGCGTTGGAGACCCCGGCGCTTCTCCCGGTGATAAATCCGAAGATCTGCACAGTAACGCCCAGAGAGCTCTATGATGAGTTCGGATTCGCCGCTCTGATAACCAATTCATACATAATATAGAACGCACCGGCCCTGAAGGAAAAAGCTCAGGAGAAAGGACTCCATGAGATGCTGGACTTTCCCGGGATAATAATGACGGATTCGGGAACATTCCAAAGCCATATGTACGGCGAGGTCAGCGTCACCAATGAGCAGATGATCGAGTTCCAGAAGAGCATCGGGACCGACATAGGGACCGTCCTTGACATTTTCACAGAGCCTTATTGGACAAAGGAACAGACCGCCCAATCCATAGAGGTGACCCTTGAGAGGACGAAAGAGGCCTGCGATATGAAAGGGGACATGATGATCAACGGGGTCGCCCAAGGCTCTGTCTATCAGGACCTGAGAGAGGACTGCGCCCGGAGGATGGCCGATATGGACGTGGATGTCCACCCGATAGGCGGGGTCGTCCCTCTCATGGAGCAATACAGATATCTCGAGCTTGTCGATGTGGTGATATCTTCGAAAAAGGGGCTGAATCCAGGCAGGCCTGTGCATCTCTTCGGCGCAGGACACCCGATGGTCCTGGCACTGGCGGTGCTGATGGGCTGCGATCTTTTCGATTCCGCATCATATGCGAAGTTTGCAAGAGATGACAGGATGATGTTCATAGATGGCACATACCGTCTACAGGACATGCAATCCCTGGACTGCAGCTGCCCGGCATGCCGCAGCCACACGATCGAGGCTCTCAGGAAGATGGAAAGGAACGACAGGATGAAGATCATCGCCAGGCACAACCTTTACCAGATAAAGGATGAGCTGGCACTTGTCAAGAGATACGTCAGGGAAGGCCGGCTCTGGGAGCTGGCGGAGATGAGGTGCAGGGCACATCCGGCCATGCTGGACGCGCTGAGGAGGCTTGAGGAACATCAAAGTTTCATGGAAAGGTACGATCCGATCAGCAGGGACGGTGCCATGTTCTACACCGGAGCGGAGACGAGAGGCAGGCCGGTGTTCGAAAGATACATATCCAGGCTGATGGACAGGTACATCCCGGCAACAGAAAAGGCCGCTTTGTTCTATGACGAAGGGAACAAACCATACAGCAAAGCGATGGCAGGCGACTTCGCCAAGGCAAGAAGGGCCGGATATACTCCCGTAGTGATATCTCCGTTCGGACCGGTCCCGGCGGAGTTGGACGAGGTATATCCCATAGCCCAGTCCGTGTTCCCGAAGATGGAGGATGTGGACACCATGCTGGATTCTGAATCATCCACGGCAAGGTTCATCCAATGTAAGTTCAAGGAAACAGTGAACTGCAAAGAAGTAACGGACGACGGTACCGAAGAGTACGATGCGGATATGATAAGGGCGAAGGCGGTGTCAAGATATCAGTTCGGCATCGACGCGACGAACGCTCTCTTCAGAGGGAATATGGAACTTGTCATCAGCAGGAAGACCGGGAAGATAAGGAATGTGATCTCCGACGGGGAACATGTTCTTTCCATGCGCGCAGGGGATGGATTGTACACCTTGAAGAAGAGCGGGGCGGACAGGATCGTATCAGCCGTGCCGGCACCCTTCATGAGGGTCATGGTCACAGACGATGCCGCCCCATGCGTGTCCGAGGGGAGGAATGTGTTCTGTCCATTCGTCATCGAGTGCGACGGGGAACTGAGGCCGATGGAAGAAGTGATGGTGACCAACATCAAAGACGAAGTTGTAGCCACCGGCCGCATGATACTGACGGCTGATGAGATAAGGTCATTCAAAAGAGGGGTCGCCGTCAAGGTCAGGAGCGGGACCGGAGACGAGGCCTGAGGCCTCCTCCGCTGCCTTTATGCAGGCCATGAGGTCGTCTGCGGTGTTACGCAGCGTCCCCGCATTATCGGAGGATATCCTCATGAACAGCAATGTCCCATGCAGCTCAGTTGAGATATAGCCTTCATTGTCCGGCGCCACCGAGTCGAAGACAGCCTTAGCCGTCCTTTCATCGCCGTATTGTATTCGGAGATCAAGGGTGATCATGGCTCACTTCTTCTGTCCCAGTATGTGATCGCAGATCGCTTTCCCAACCTCGTCGGTGGTCAGTTTCCCTCCGAGGTCGGGAGTGGTCAGATTATTGTCCAGGCAATGTCTCACAGACCTCTTGAGCATCTTCCCTTCCTCAGGATATCCTTGATTCTCAAGCAGCATCTGCGCAGTGAGGACCGCAGCCATCGGGTTCGCCTTCTTTTGGCCGGCTATGTCCGGCGCCGACCCGTGTATAGGCTCGAACATGCTGACCCCTGCCGGATTGATATTGCCGCTGCCGCCCATACCAAGGCCGCCCTGGAGCTGAGCGCCAAGGTCAGTCAGGATATCTCCGAACAAGTTCGGGACCGCGACAGTTCCGAAGGTCTCCGGTCTGACGATCATGGCCATCGCCATGGCGTCGACGAACATATATTCCAGGCCGATGCCGTGCTCCTTGGCCTTCTCTTCGAATATCGTTCTCTGCATACCGTATATGTGGGTGCAGACGTTGGCCTTGTCAACAAGCGTGACCTTCTTGTCCCCCCTTGCCTTTGCATAGTTGAAGGCGTATTCGGCGAACCTCGTTATCCCCCTCCGGGAGAGCAGCCCGATCTCGAATGCGAAATCATCATTGTTCGAGGAATCTGTTCTGAGGTCGATCTCGAGCCGGTACAACTCCCTTTTCACGCTGACACGGGCATCCTTCCTGCTCCCGCTGAAGGTCCCTCCCGCCCCCATGTAGAAGTCCTC
>JAIRUV010000099.1 GCA_031254265.1 Candidatus Methanoplasma sp. | reverse complement strand
CTCGTAGTTCCTCGCGACATATTCTTCCAGCGAGAACAACAGGCCCAGCTAATCCTGCCTGCGCTCCATGATCTCGAACCTTGACGGAGGGAATCTGTAACCAGCAGGCATATCCGGCTCGATCTTCGCCCGTTTTATGAAATCAAGCTTTGCCTTCAGGTCCTTGCTCCGGAACTCTATATCAGCATCCGAAAGGTCTTTCCAGCCCTCTTTGGACGGGCGCTTGAGCCGGTTGTTCCCCTGTGCGCCGTCAAGTTTGAAAGCCAGATTTTTCACGTATGTTCCGAGGGCAGGGACAAGGCGGCCGCTGGAGAATGCGACGGACCGGTCAGGGCATATGTAGAGGACATTCATTATCTTCTTCAGCTCTTTGACGGATATCTCTTCCTCGATCTCGTTCTTCTGCATCTGTATCAGAGGGGATTCGCCTGTGTTCTCCACGATGAGCGAGGTCCCGTCATCGAATTTCAGATCCATCCGTTTAAAATAAACGTTCTTCACGTCCTCTATGTTACCTCTGAGGATATCCGAGATAAGTCTCATAACAGTGGATTTCCCGTATCCGTTGAGCGAGTGTATGAAAGTTACATGGCCTCCGCTGAGGGTGATGTTGTAATCATATTCGCCGAAAAGGCCGTATATGGAGAATCCTTTGAGCATCATAACCCCACATAATAGGTTTGATTGTATATGAAACCCATCACGCTGTCTGGTAGGCTCAATATTTATCTTAGGAAAGGAGATACGAGCGCAGATGGATAAAGAGAAGGCGTTGAAGGAGATCAGGTCCAACATAAGCAAAGGCAGCACAGGCCCGGCGACAGAACAGATAAAAGAGCTGGCTAATTGTTTTTCAGAGGACGTTTTCACATTACTGACGTGCGCATCCCTTCTGAAGGCCATAGAGGACGAGAAGAACGCGAGGAACATCGCCGGCATAATTCCCGAGAAGGTGAAAAAGGAGGACGGGCTGGAGGCCGCCAAAGGCCTCCGCGGTCTCGGATATCCCGCAGAGGCGGAGAAGATACTTTCAGGCATCGAAGAGAGCGAAGAAACCGTCAGAGAAAGGATGCGCGCGCTTTTCGATCTCAGGAGGTTCGAGGAATCAGCAATCCTCTATGACAAACTGACCGGACCGACGCTGTCTGATTCTGTGGTAAGGGCGGAGTCGCTCTCTGCCAACAAAGAGCACGACCGTGCGGCGGCAGCGGCGAAGGAGATACTCGCTGAAGCTCCGGAAGACCTCAACGTGCAGAGATGTTACTGTGCGGTACTGACAGCGGCAGGGAGGTCCAAGGAAGCGGAGAAGTTCGTCAAAGACAATCTGAAAAAGAACAAAGCGTCGCCGGATGCGAACGCCCTTGCCGCATACCAGCTTTGGATCGAAGGGAAGACGAAGAGCGCAGGTGTGCTGGCATCCAAGGCCGTCCAGGGGGATCCCGGGAACACAATGGCAATGGAGACCCTCGCTTACTGTCTCATAGAGAACGGGAAACTGAAGGAGGCGAAGATCGTCGCCGGTGCCATCAATGAGAAGGAGCCCGGCAACCCCGCTGTGGCAAGGATACTGAACGCGTGCAGGGCCGCGGATTGATCAGTGCCTCTTTTTGGTCATTGTATAGACATCGCCCCTGACATCCGAAGCGAGGTCGGTCCAGAATGTCCTCGTGAACAGCAGCAGCGCCATAACCACTTCCAGACGCCCTACCCACATTATGAAAGACAGGAATATCTTCGACGCACCGCTGAGACCGCTGTACTCTACGTTGCCGATGTTGACGCCGGAGTTGCTTATTGCAGATATGGACAGCCCTAAGGATTCGGATATGCTTATCTCCGGTTCGAGCACCAGCAGGACGAACACCGATACCAGCAGAGCAGAGATGAACATGGCGATGACCACAGTGGCGGACACCACAGCGTCGTCCCCGACGGAATGGCCGTCCATCCTAACGTCCCTGACAGAATGAGGGTGGAACATCTTGTAGACACCGTTCGCGACATAGGACTTAATGATAAGCAGCCTGTAGATCTTGATCCCTCCGGATGTGGAGCCGGACATCGACCCGAACAGCATCGCGACCCACAGCACTGCGTAAACGGCAAGGGGCCATAAGGATTGGTCTGTTATCACATAACCTGTCGTCGTCCCCATGGATACCACCGTGAACAGGGCCTCCCATGAAGTGCCAGCCAGGTCAATGGAGGACATGTCGTCAGAGGCGATCATCAGCACCGCCACGATCGCAACGGTCGCGGCAAGGAACAGGATCACGGTCCAAACGAACTCCTGGCTTCTACTGTAGGCAGAGAACTCCCTTTTCTTCAGGGCCCTGTAGTGCAGGTAGAAGTTCGTACCGCCGAGGAACATGAAGGCAAGCACGATCACCTGCACAATGAAAGAATAGTCGGCCATGTTGCTCCCGGCGGCCATGAAACCTCCAGTCGATATCGTGGACAATGTCATGGTGACCGATTCGAACCACCCGACCCCGCTGACCATGAGCAGCAACACTTCAAAAACTGAAAGGAACAGGTATATGGAAATGAAATTGTTCGCCGCGCTCCTCAACCTCAGGGAGAAGTTGTACGTTCCGGAGCCGGCGAGTTCGTTGTTGACGAAAGCCTTCCCCCCGATGCCCATCATAGGCATCAGGAACAGGAAGATCAGGACGACCGCGATACCTCCGGCCCATTGGGTGAAGGACCTCCAGAAAAGTATGCTGTAAGGCAGCACAGCGTCCTCCATCACAGACGCGCCGGTGGTGGTGAATCCGCTGACGGCCTCGAAGAGTGAGTCCGTGAAAGAGAAACCGTACAGATAGAAAGGTATCGCGCTCACGACGAAAGATATAAGCCAGGCGATGAACACCATCATCATTCCGCTGGCCGGTCTCAGTGTATCTCCGGTCTTGAAGAACAGATGCTGTAAAAGGCCGGATATCAAAAGGATGGGGATGGGCCAGACGAATATCGATGCATCCTCGCCGTACATGAGGGCGATGGCACAGGGGGCTAAAAGAGCAAGGCCGATCGCTATCTCGACCACTGCAATTATCTTTATGGTATTACTTTCCCACCTGGCCATGTTATTCACGCGGACGCGGAACGTGTGGAACATCCTTCATAACTCCTGCGGCGCATTGTGTCCGAACAGCTTTGAGAGCCCGACCGGACTGACCTTATGAGTGAAAAGAAGTACATCGTCCCCTTCCCTGAACATCGTGTTCATGCGGGGGTAGACAATGGCGCCGTTCCTTCTGATCGCCGCCACTTTTATCCCGTCAGGCATGTTCACATCGCCCAGGTGGCTGTTGCACAGAGGAGACCTCCTCTCCACTTTTACGCTGAAGAAGAATTCATCATCCCTCTCGACGGCAAGGAGCGTATTCTTGTCGAATATCATATTCTTGGTTATCTCGTTGTATATCACGCGGTGATACCCGATTATGGACTCTATCTTTGTGTAAGTGAATATCTCCCTGTACTCCTGATCGGAGTATCTGGATATTATCTTCCCGACACCCAGTCCGAGGCCTGCCATACAGGCGAGCAGGTTGCGCTCGTCCTTTACGGACGCGGCTATAATGACATCGGCCCTTTGGACATTCTCGGACCTCAGGATCGCCGGGTCGAGGAAATCGCCGTTCACGACACCGACGCCATCCAGCTCCCTTGCGGCGTTCATGCTCAGTACCCTGTTGTCGTCGATTATCTTGACGACCCTCCGTCTGTTCCCGCCGATGAGCCTCCTTGCCGTCTCCACCCCCACCATGCTGGCACCCAATATCACGAACTCTTTGGCCTCTTTTTCGATCCCTATGATCTTATTGAAATCAACGACGGACTCCGGAGACCCGAGGACCCTGATCCTGTCTCCCGCATGTATCTCCGTTGTCTCGTTGTCGAGTATGACGCTGTCCCCCCGGTAGATGGCGACAACGCTGCAGTCGGCGGGCATATCTATGTCAAGGACGACCCTTCCGACAAGGTCATGCTCCTCCTCTATCCGGAACGTCACGAGGTCCACATTCATACTGGCTATGTGGTCGTATGTGACA
>JAIRUV010000109.1 GCA_031254265.1 Candidatus Methanoplasma sp. | reverse complement strand
GGCTTAGGCAAACCATTTACCTTTTCACATATATTTTCAACCATGAGATATCCTGCCGTGGCTGGCCGGTTCTATCCCGCGGACAAAAGCGATCTGTCGGAAGAGATCCGGAAATGCTTCCTTCATGAACTAGGGCCCGGGCTTCCATGCCATCAAAGCAGCGCAAGGTTGATTTCCGCAGGGATCGCACCCCACGCCGGTTATATGGCATCCGGGATGAACGCCGCCCATCTTTACAAGAGGATAGCAGAGGACGGGCCGCCAGAGGCGTACATCATAATAGGTCCGGACCATCACGGCGTCCCGTACAAGGCGGTCATGTGCGACGAGGACTACCTTACTCCTCTGGGGCCGTGCAGGATACACGAGGAGATCGCAGCGGACCTCAAAGAGGCGATACCATGCGACTGCGCCGCCCACAGATATGAGCACTCCGTCGAGGTCCAGGTCCCGTTCATACAGTTCATAGACAAAGACCCCAGGATAGTGCCGGTGATAATGAGGGATCAAAGCAAAGCGGCGGCGGAGAGCCTTGCGGCATCGATAAGGAAGGTCTGCCGGGACAGGGATGCGATAGTCATAGCATCCAGCGACATGTCCCATTACATCCCTAAAAAAGACGCGGAAAGGCTGAACTCCGCGGTCCTCGAAAGGATCAGGGAAAAAGATATCGACGGGATGTACTCGGCGATCGAGAAGGACCGGATATCGGTATGCGGATACGGCCCGATGGCCGCGGCGATCCTGGCGGCCGGGCCGTCCAGGATAGAGGTTCTGAAATATTCTGATTCCTGGGATTCACTAAAATACGATATCAGATCTGTGGTCGGATACGGCTCTGCCGTAATGTATAAGTGAAAAAGGATGAACGGGGCATCCGCCCCAAAATATTCAGATGCGTTTCAGGTATCTCAGGTTCGGTTCGTACACCAATCCCTTGTCCATGAGGGTGTTGGACACTTCTTCGAGCTCCATGCTCGATATCCCTTCGGACTCCGCCCTTCTTTCAAGCTCGTCCCTGGGAGCCCCTTTTCCGTCCACGTCCAGCTCCTCCAGTAGAGACAATATTATGTCTTCGACATCGGCGCTGTTGCCGACGGCGGACCCTGTCTCAATATCGATCTCGTCCGGAGAGTCGGACATGTCCTCCGGGAGGCCCAGATCGATGTTCTTTTCAGGAAGGATCGTGCGCAGCGCGGTCTGTATCGATTTGAGATACACCGCAGAATTGGGGAGGTCATATTGTTCCAGTGCCGTTATTATTCCCTTTGCGTCCCTCTCGCTGAAACCCTTGCCGACAAGCGCCGTCTGAGAGAACTCCTTAAGTGACGCCGCCTTCTTCATGTTGTTCAATCTGATCCATGTGGACCTCGCCGCGTCAAGGATCCACTGCGCCCTTATCTCCTCTGTTATCTTGACTATGCGTTCCGGTCTGATCGAGACGAACACTTTCCCGTCGTCTGTCGTGTAGGTCCTAACCTTCCCAACCACGGCGACAAAGGCTGGAGTGTCGATGTCCGCTATTGCCGCGGCCGCTTCCGGCTGATATCTGCCGACATTGATGAAGAAATTCCCTGTGGCGAGGTCCTGTATCCTGCCTCTCCACATCGGTTCATCGGCAGTCCCGACATTCTCTTTCTCCGTAAGGACGCCGGCCACAAGCACCCTGTTGACCATTGCGCCGAGTTTTGTCACCACGTACGACGGGGATTTCTCACCGTCCCCTTTGATCTCATATGTGGCGGAGTTCAGCTCTGACGAGAAGAGCCTCCACGCCATCTCCCTGGCGTTCATAGGGCCGCCTCCACTTCGCTATAGAGCTCTTCGGCTTCGGCGGTAACATCGACCTCTTCGATCTTCGCATCGCTGACGATCATCATGGGGCCGAAGTCATCGCTCATGACATTCCCGGTCAGGGTCATCCTCCTCATGATAATCAGTTCGGCCATCTCCCTGGCCACTATCTCCGAATCCCCCCTAGCCCTGGCCAATCCTTCTGCGGCAGCAAGGGTCACCCCGGTGAGCCTTTCGGTATCCTGGCGGTTCACAACGGCGCTTATCGCCCCGGAACCGTCGTCAAGTATCAGTTTCATCCTGAGGTCCGTTACCGCTTCCACCCTTCCGTGGGTGGTACATTCTCCGTTAAGGACCGATCTGTTGCAATGGGGGCATCTCCATATGAGGCCGCTCCCCGTCCTCAGGTCCACCACTGTTCCGGTCACGGAGAGGTCAAGGCCTCCTCCCATCGCGACAATGTCCGCGATCGTCTTTTTCGAAACGGCGGTACTTATCTCCCCGAACGAATCGTCGACCCTGCTTACCTCGCATTTATCGCCGAGATTCAACTGAGGGATGCCCTTCCATGCGCGGATGTATGAGTTCTTAGCGCAGATGGTCTCCCCTTCTTTCAGGCCGAAGTCGTTCCATGCCGAGAACTGGATCTTGCCGGAGTCATCGGCTATTATTCCAGAATAGACGGTCTTCGACTCGCCCCTGACAGTTATGCTCCTTTCTTCCACCGACATTATGCGGCCGGTGACGGTCACATCGCCCATGCCCTCTCTGATATCTCCGATCTTCACTTCTGTGGGCTCGGATGTCACAACACGCTCCGGGACGTCGACACGGACCCCTTCCGCCCTCTCGACCCTGCCGCGGGAACCGAGGTTGACCTGCACGCGTTCGTTCCACAGTTTTGTGTACGAATTCTTGAAAACGTAGACCGCGCCCTTCTCCAACTCCACATTCTCCCCTTCCCATATTGTGAAGGGGGCAGTACCTGTCTCATCACCCAATATTCCGGAGACGATGGTCTTCGGATTTCCTCTCACCGTTATCTGTTTCTTATCGACATAAACTGCCTTCGCCGTTATGTCGACGTTCAATTCTGTGCCTTTCAGATCCCCGATCTTCTTCGAGAGGACATCTGCGGACATGAACGAAGAAGAGTCGTCTGCTCCGTACTTCCTTTTGATCCCTCTCTTTGCGGCTTCCGGCGTTACACGGTATTCGTTAAGGTATGTGTTCAGTTCTCTCATCAGCTGAGCGTCGTCGATCTTTCCTTCAAGCTCTTTTTTCAATTCTTCAAAATGGAGTCGCAGTTCTTCTTCGTTCATTGTATCGACCTCTTTCCTTTTTTTTCTGAGGTGATTGCGATACTCATTGATGGTATATAAGGTAAATCAGGGGGTGGCTGAAAGTGCCCGCAGACCCTCTAATTTCCTCGAAGGAAGCCAGATAGTAGAAACGAGAGAAATAAGAAACCGAAAGTGACGATCCGGACGGACGAGTGCGTACACGGCCGCCGGGCAGGACCGCTCAGGCCGATAGAACAACATAACGTTCAGCGTATTGCTTATGCGGCAACAGAGAAAACCCATCAGAGGGCTGTCAGCATCGGCTAATTAGTATATGTAGCAATATTTAAAAGTGTAAACGCAATAATAGGACATGGTTCCCAAGAGCAGGATCGATGAGATTCTTGACGGATATGATGCCAGCAGCATGACGATAGCCACGCTCTGCTCGCACTCCTCACTTCAGATTTTCCATGGAGCACGCAAGATGGGCTTCAAGACCTTGGGACTGACCGTAAAAGACAACACCAGGCACTACGACGCCTTCCCTCTGGCAAAGCCGGACCGGATAATAAAGTACTCCGACTTCGACGATATGGTGGAAAGGAAGGACGAACTGATCGATGAGAACACGATCCTGATCCCGCACGGCTCCTTCGTGGAATACATGGGAGTGCAGAAATTCGAGGATTACGGGATCCCGTCATACGGCAACAGGGCTGTACTGCAATGGGAGTCTAACAGGGAAAGTCAGAGGAACTGGCTGACATCTGCCGGCGTCCCGATGCCGAGGCTCATCACCGACGCGAGAGAGATAAACGAAGCGGTCATGGTGAAGTACCACGGGGCGAAGGGAGGCAGGGGATTCTTCATAGCCAAGGACTACCCCGACTTCAAGATGTCGATAGACAACTCACAGCCTTACACCATACAGGAATACTGCATGGGCACAAGGTACTATCTTCACTTTTTCTACGACCCTTTGAAAAAGGACGGCTACCTGTGCAAGCAGGGAGGGTCCCTGGAACTTATGTCCATCGACAGAAGGGATGAAAGCAACATCGATGAGATGTACAAGCTCGGGTCCGTCGAGGATGCGAAGAGGCGCGGGTTCTACCCATCGTTCGTAGTCACCGGCAACACGCCGGTGGTGATAAGGGAATCTCTGCTGCCGAAGGCGTTCGAAATGGCGGAGAATGTTGTGAACCGTTCCTACGAACTGTTCGGCGGTATGTGGGGGCCGTTCTGTTTGGAGACAGTTGTCACAGACAAGCTGGAGTTCAAGGTGTTCGAGATATCGACAAGGATAGTTGCAGGGACGAACCCGTTCATCTCCGGCTCCCCCTATGCGGACCTGGCATACCCAGGCCTGAGCACGGGCGGCAGGATGGCCATGGGGATAAGAAATGCGGCGGAGTCGGGAGATCTCAAAACCCTCATGAGCTGAACCGAGCAAAAAGGTCTGCCGGCATGCGGATGGCACATAGTGTCCGACAGAGAAAAAAATAAAGGTAATATACTAACACCTCTGTTGGGGTCGATATGGTAGCGAAAAGGCTTATGGGGGTTCCGGCATCTGGAACAGTAGCGCTTTCCAATCTTGTAAGCCACATGAAATCAATGGGTGTTGATGTGGTCTCATTCTCGATGGGGGAGCCGGATTTCGTGACGCCCAGCAATATCATCGAATCATGCAAAACATCCCTTGACGAAGGCTTCACTCATTATACTCCGTCTGCCGGCATACCCGCGCTAAGGACGGCG
>JAIRUV010000119.1 GCA_031254265.1 Candidatus Methanoplasma sp. | reverse complement strand
AGATAGACGCAGACGGGATCGAGGAAGGGATCAGGAGACTGCGCTGCGGAGAATACGTGGTGGAGGAGAGGTTCAAACTCAGCTCGCTGTACGAGGGAAGATACCTGGCGGAGGCAGTGAACGAGGCCGTGGTACACACTGATTCCATTGCCAAGATAAGACATTTCAAAGTATATGTCAACGATAAGCTCATGACGGAGGTCCGCGCCGACGGGATAATCGTCTCGACGCCGACAGGCTCCACATGCTACGCGATGAGCCTCGGAGCGCCGCTGGTGGACCCGCGGGTGAATGCCGTGGTCGTCGTGCCGATGGCCGCTTACAAGTTCGCCTCAAGGCCGTTCGTCGTCCCGGCGGATGCCAAGGTAAGGGTGGAGACCGTGATGGAAAGCGGCTGCCTTCTGGTGGTGGACGGGCAGGAAGAATACGAGATAAAAGGAAAGACCCACATAGACTTTTTCAAGTCGTCCGAGACTGTCAGGTTCATAAGGTTCAACTCTGATTTCTATTCAAGAGTGAGAGAGAAACTGGTGAGCGCGATATGAAGAGGATCCACGGAGTGAGCGTGGACTTCATTGACGGGTTCAACGAATCCGCCAGGTCCGCGTATCCCGATGAGTTCATCTGTTTCCACCGGGAGTACGACGGCGTAATATCGGAGATGATATTGGTCCCCGGGTCAATATACGGCGAGAGCCACAGTTTCATCAGCGACTGGATGTCCCCGGTGGACTTCCGGAAATCAGGGTCGGCGCATTCCCATCCAGGCTACCGCAACGACCCGTCCGAAGCTGACCTTGATTTCTTCAGTCATATGGGAGGGGTCCACTTCATAACGTGCCAGCCTTACAACCGGAAAAGCTGGAAGGCCTATGACTCCAGAGGGATGCCCGTAGACCTAGAGATGATATTCTGATCAGGAACAGGACCTTACGATATCCTTCGCAAACTCCATCATGCTGACCGCGTACGCACGGTCCTTCGCTTCCGCAGTGATGTCGATCTGTTCCGGGCTGTCTGTGTTCTTAGAGACAGCGAACCATCCTCCGGCCATACCCACTCTCCCTCCTTCGATCTCCCACACATCATCTTTCGGGATCTCGTTGAGATTCTCATTGAGTTTCCTGTCGAAGAGCTCGACTCGGCCCGGACACTGCACCGACTCTTTCAGGACGATATATCTGGGGAATGACGCAAGCAGGTCGCGTATGCAGTTATCTTCTGACATCTTGGTAAGGATAGCCGCCGCATTGATTGCATCCGGGCACATTGAGACATCCGAAAAGATGAAGGTCCCGTCGGTCATCGCACCCATATCCGCGTTGTTCTTCTTCATCGCGGCCGTTATCGATTCAAGATCATCGTCCGCGCGTATTATCTGTCTTCCCGGATGGGACTCGGCGGCGGAGGAGACCCTCTCGCCTATCAGGTCCCTGAACGCATCGTCCACCAGCGCGGAGGCGTGTAAGGGTATCACCGCAGAGGACGGCTTGAGATACAGCAGGATCAGCGCAAGAATGCTCTCCGGGGCAACATATCTTCCGTCCTCGTCGAAAAGTGCGAGCCTGGTCCCGTCCCCGTTGAGGGCGATGCCTATGCTGCCGAGTTCCGGGTCGATGATATCAGAAAGGCCCGAAACATCGTCGATGCCCACGCCTGGCGGCCGGGGACAGTACAGAGGGTCGAACTGCGCGTTGACTGCAGTAAGGTCCGCACCGATCGACGCCATTATCTGGGGGGCGCAGACAGACGTGCTGCCGCAGCCGCAGTCCAATATAAGGGGGGTGTTCTTGACCCTGTATTTTGCACACATCGTCCTGCGGTAGTCCTCCGCTACCGAGTCGCAGGGCCTTATCGTTCCAACCTCTTTGTACTTCGGCAGAGGAACATCCCTTTCCCCGTCCACGATCAGCTGCCGAAGCTGTTCTTTGGTGAAGACCGAACCGTCGGAGTTCATGACAGATATTCTGCTTACGGCCCCATATTCGTCAGGCTCTCCCACCATTGCCATGCAGTCCGAGTTCCCGGATGCCAAAGCCACCGCCGGGGCCGGCATTATACCAGCATCATTGACATCTGCGCCCACAGAAAGCAGCCCGCTTATGAACGAGTTCTTGATCATCCCGCTGCTTGGGTTAGTGTCAGTTCCGACACATACCGACCTGTGCGACAGCCCGAGGATCTGCCCGATCCTAAGGGCTTTATCTGCTGTCATGTTGCCGTTCGTCAGTGAACGGATCGTCAAAGAGGGACTCTCTGTCATCAGTATCCTAAGGATACTTCCGATTGATATTTCTTGCCATCCGACGGGAACTGACCCAGTGCAAAAGATGCCTTTAAGGACGTATCCGGCCAGGTTTTTGAGGTTATTTTTTAAAAACTTTTAAATATGCAGCATCTGGATGTTTATCATACACTATGCCAGCAGGCTAGGGGGACTGAAAAGGATGGTCATGGAAAAAATAGACATCGGGAAGGCAAAGCAGATCGCGCAAAACAAGGGTCTCAAGCCGGGAAAAGTAAAAGGTACATCAGGGGTACAGTTCACCAAAGGAAAAAACGATAGGCTGTCTGTAATCACCTGGGACGAATTCGAATCAATAATGAGACAGAGGAAGCTCGCCGTATACGAAAGCGGCGGCTGGATGAAGATCATGAAGGCATAAACATCTTAACCATACTGCATGCACATCATCTTTCTGGTGTGCACGTACCTCTTTATATACAAAAAAGTGAATCAGCCCGATTAGGCAGGGGTAGTCAAGTCTGGCCAACGACGCTAGGTTCAGGGCCTAGTCCTTAGTGGTCCGAGGGTTCAAATCCCTTCCCCTGCACTATTTGTCATCGCCTCTCGGATCACTGGTCTTTTGGGTACTGGGACATAACATATCCGTCTGCGGATTCGGCATCTTTGGTAAATATTTCTAATTTTTTTAGGCATGCCTAATTTTAAATATCTTTAGGTATTCCTAAAAATATGGAAGACAGATGTGAACGCAGTGCGACATCGAACTGCACATGCGAGGGAACATGCACACAGAACGTGTGCGTGCCCATAGAGGACGGATCATTCAGGTCCGAGAGCGGAGCACCGCTGGTGACCGCTAGCATCGGAGAAGGAGGCAGGATCGTAAGGGTCTCCGGGAAACAGAACACAAGGAAGTTCCTGTGCGAACTGGGGTTCGTCATAGGAGCCCAGGTGTCCGTCGTGAACGAGAACAGAGGGAACCTGATACTTGATATAAAAGGGTCCAGGATAGCGATGGACAGAGCAATAGCATCGAAGATATTCTTCTCCCCCGACGGCCCGTCGGCGGAACTGAAAGAATAAGTGGTAAAATGGTCACAAGGATAGCTTTGGCCGGAAACCCGAATTCCGGCAAGACCACAATGTTCAACAAACTCACCGGAAGCTCCCAGCGCGTCGGGAACTGGCCCGGAGTGACGGTCGAACGGAAAGAGGGCAGGTTGAAAGGCAAAGAGGACACGATCATCATAGATCTGCCAGGTATCTATTCTCTGTCCCCATATTCTCCGGAAGAGATAGTATCAAGGGATTTTTTGTTGAAGGACAGGCCGGATGCGGTCATCAATATAGTCGATGCCTCGAATCTGGAAAGGAACCTGTATCTGACGACCCAGATCCTCGAGATCGGTATTCCTACGGTCATCGCCCTCAATATGATGGACGTTGTCCGCAGGGAAGGCATCAAGATAGATGTAGACAAACTGTCGAAAGCCCTCGGCTGTATGGTCATCGAGACCACAGCCCTGAAGGGGGACGGCGTCGAAGAACTGATCGAAGCAGTAATGTCCGCAGTGGGGACGAGGTCGGAAGCAGAACTGAGGTATTCCAAAGGCCTGGAAGGCCACATTTCTTCGGTACGGGAGATCATCAGAGGGAACGTACCGGAAGAGTTGGAGAGATGGTATGCCCTGAAGCTGCTGGAAAGGGACGAAGGATTCAAAAATGACATCGAACGGGATGTCTGGGACATGATAGAGCCGATTGTCTCGTCAATGGAAGAAAAGACGAATAACGATGCCGACGGCATAATCGCCGAGGAAAGGTACGCCCTGATCGGCAAGATCGTAGGCGATGCCATTGGCGGCGGCAACAGGAAAAGAAAAGAGACCATGTCCGACCGGATCGACAGGGTCGTTACCGACCGCAGGCTGGGGATCCCGATCTTCGTAGGAGTGATGTTCCTAATCTATTTCGTAGCGATAGAGACGGTCGGCGGATGGGGAACGGACATGTTAAATGATTACATAGGCGATACTCTGATGCCCGCCGCCGAGGAATGGCTGATAGCAGCTGATGCCGCGGAATGGCTGACGGGGCTGACGGTCAACGGCATCATCGGAGGTGTCGGGGCCGTCATAGGGTTCCTGCCGCAGATGCTTGTCCTCTTCCTGATGCTGGTGATACTCGAGGAATGCGGATACATGTCAAGAGTGGCTGTCGTAATGGACCACATCTTCCGCAGGTTCGGTCTGTCGGGGAAATCCCTGATCTCTGTCCTTGTCGGTATGGGGTGCGGCGTCCCGGGCATAATGTCCTCAAGATCAATAGAAGGGAAAACAGAGAGGAGGATAACCGCAATGACGGTCACCTTCATCCCCTGTTCCGCAAAGCTGCCGGTCATCGCACTGATAGCCGGAGCACTGTTCGGACAAAGTGCCTTGGTTGCCGTCTCGATGTATGTCATCGGTATCATATGCATACTTATGTCAGGAGTGATAATCAAGAAATGGAAATCTTTCGCTGGTGCCTCCTCGCCATTCATAATGGAGCTTCCTCCGTACCATATGCCACACCTGTCGAGCGTCATAAGATCGACCCTGGGGAGAGTAGGGTCATTCATAAGGAACGCAGGCACATTCGTGCTGCTGGCCTGTGTGCTCGTATGGTTCTTGTCCTCCTATAACTGGAGCCTCGGCGCGGTGGATGCCGCGGACTCTATGCTGGCTGACATAGGCAATTCCCTGAGATGGATCTTCGTCCCGCTTGGTTTCGGTGACGATTGGGAGTTCACAATGGCAACGATCACTGGTCTGCTCGCAAAAGAGAACCTTGTCGGAACCCTGGGCGTGCTTTTCAGTCCCGGTTCGGAAGGCGAAGGGCTGTGGGGTATCGTCGGAGGCATGCTTACTCAAGCGGGAGGATACGCATTCCTTCTGTTCAACATGATATGTGTCCCATGTATCGCAGCGGTAGGCGCCATGAGGAGCGAACTAGGGTCATGGAAGGACACTGCTAAAGCGATCCTTTACCAGTGCGCATTAGCATACACCCTCACTCTGGTGGTCTATCAGTTCTCCACGATATTCTTCGGCGACGGTCCGGAATGGTGGATCGTACTTGCGGTCATAGCACTCGCGGGGCTGATCTATGTACTGGTGTCGAAGGACCCGTTCAGGGTCGGAAGGAGGGAACAGGATGCTTAACGCCGCAACACTGGCAGTGGGGCTGATAGTCCTTGCCGTCGTCACGTTTGCCGCATACTCCGCATACAGGTCCCTCAGACGCGGCGGATGCTCATACTGCGGCAGATGTTCGAAGGCAAAGGGCGGTCCCGACTGCGGCGGATGCTCCAAGAAGGGAGAATGATCTCCGTATCATCAATTCCTCAGTAAGGACACCGCAAGGAAGATCAATATGATGGCCACAAGGATCGTCGCCACCTTTGCCCACTTCCAGTCCTTTTCCGCTATGAGATGGGAATATGTCACTAGGACTCCTGCGAATGGAGACAGGATCAGTATCAGAAGGCCGGTCCACATGACCCCTTCCCCATAGCTGCTCCCGGAGAGGATCAGCCCTGTTGCGACAAGGGCGATCCCGGCAAATATGCAGCACCTCAGAGCAAACGATGTCGCTTCGTTCATCTTCACAGCACACCACCCGCCTTAAGGAAGATCACAAAGGATATCGCCAGGAGCAGTATCGAGAAGTATCTCCTCATGGGCCCGGCATCCACCATCCTGGAGAGTCTCGTGCCTATCGTAGATCCAATGAATGCGCCGACAGCGATCGCGGCCGCATAATCCAGAAGAAGGCTCCCATGGATGAAGAACACGATGGCGCCGGAGAACGCAGTTATACCGATCATATAGCTGCTGGTCGCGCTGGCGACCTTTATGGGAACGCGCATGTGGAGGTTCATCAGCGGGACCTTGATCGTACCCCCTCCTACTCCAGTCAAGGAGGACAGGACACCGGCGCCGGTGCAGACGGCAAGACCGCTGTTCACGTTGACGACCTCGTACCTCTTGGTCCTGAGGTCCTTTCCGTCGGTATACGAGAAACACATGTCGTTCAATTCCTTCGGGTCTTCGATCACCCTCTCTTTTTTGAGGATCATGCTCACAGCGCCGTAGATCAGAACGCATCCGAACACGATCAGGAGGGCCCAGTCAGCGATGTACACCGCAATAACAGCCCCGATCATCGCCCCGATCGAGGTCGTGATCTCCAGCAGCAGGCCGAGCCGCACATTGGCAACGCCGCTTTTAATGAAGTAAGAGGCGGCCCCGGTCGATGTGGCGATTATGCCCACAAGACTCACCGCAGCGGCCTCGCTTGCCGACAGACCGAACAATATGGTCAGCACAGGAACGAAGACTATTCCTCCGCCGATACCGAAAAGAGCGCCGAGGACACTCGCACCTATTCCGATGGCGACAAGGGCGAGTATCAGCATGGGGTCCATGTTCCGGGGAACACATCGGGATATTAATCTTTGACCGAAGGAAAGAATATATCGGGATTGAGCATTCGATGGTCAGTGCCGATAATACTTGCAAGATATTCGGAGATAGGCCTCAAGAGCACGCCGGTCCGCATAAAGTTCGAGAACAGGCTAAGGGATAACATCATCTCTATGCTGGCTGGCGACAGGGTGGAAGCGTTCGTAACAAAGAAGGACGCAAGGTTCTATATCGAGGCGGAGGACATAGATGCAGCGGTATCCTCTGTCCGGAGGGTGTTCGGCATATCGTCATTGTCGGTCGCCGAGGTCTGTTCCTCCGAAATGGATGACATATGTTCCACTGCGGCGGAATACTCCCTCGGGAGACTCAAGGAGGGCGAGTCATTTGCGGTCAGGGCGAGAAGGGAAGGCAGCCACCGCTACACCAGCATGGATGTAGGGAGAGAGGCGGGTTCTGCGATATTCCTTGCCAATGAAAGCAAGGGAATCAAAGTGGACCTTACAGATCCAGATGTGATATTCTACGTCGAAGTGAGGAATAACACTGCGTTCGTGTTCGGTTCCTACGTAAAATGCCACGGAGGCCTGCCCATAGGCACGCAGGGGAAGGTCATCGCAGAAGTACACAGTGACAGGGACATCCTTTCAGCGTGGTTAATGATGAAACGCGGATGCAAAGCGATCATAAAAGGAGACAGGCAGCCGTTGCTGGAGAGGTACGACCCAGATATAAAGTATGGAGCAGAGATGCACACCGACATCCTGGGAGTAGTTAAAGGAACATCACTGGCCGAACTTGAAGAAGTATCCGTATCGGAATTCGATGTTCCTTTGTTCTTTCCCACCGTAGGGATGAGCGATGAAGAGGTATCCTCAATGCTGAGGATGATAGATGTCGCACTTTCTGGTAGATGAAGAAAGACTTTTGGAAGCGGTCACAGAAGATAATATGTCACTATGAACCCTATGGCGAAGCACACTGCAAAGACGACGATCATAAGAGGTACGCTTACCTGTTTTTTCTGCGGCCGGTCGTTGTTTTTCATTGGTTTCCTCCCGATAGATGATCAGCGGGTTAAGCTGGCCACAATAAGTAAGATGTCTGGAATATTTAACGAAAGTAGTCTTTCGTGTCAGTACGAAAATTCGAAAAGAATGATAAATCCCGTCCATGCGGACGGGATAATGAGTTTTTTCAGGCAGAGGGCGATTCCTTCCCTCTCCTTCCCTGTGCCTTTATAGAGGGTCTGATCTTCTCTGCGCCGTTGCCTTTGTTCCTCAGGCCGCGTCCGGCTATTCCTGCCGACGTGAGGCCGCGGTAGACACGGTTCTTGTTGTTGCTGGCGCAGATCCAATTGATCTTCGGATCCGCTATGATGACGGGGTGTGCCGGGTCGACGAGTATCACCTCATACCACTCCTGCTGTCCGTCCGCACCGACCCAATAAGAGTTTAGCACCTCAAGGTTGGGGTATCTCTTGGCTGTCCTTTCCTCAGCCATCCTCTGGAGACTCTTTCCGGTGGTTATCTTGGTGATACCCTTCCTCTTGGGTCTCCTTCCCGCTGTGATCGCCCTCTTATGGAACGAACCCTTCCTTACTCTTGCTCTTACCACAACGTAGCCCTGTTTGGCTTTGTATCCAAGGGATCTAGCTCTGTCGAGCCTTGTGGGCCTCTCGACCCTGGTGAAGTTCTCTTCCCTTCTCCACTGGACCCTTCTCTCATGGTTGAGCTCTTTCAAATATGATTTGCTGGGGTTCTTCCAAGCGTCCCCGATATAACTGTACATGC
>JAIRUV010000049.1 GCA_031254265.1 Candidatus Methanoplasma sp. | reverse complement strand
AGCCTCAACGAGGTGGTCGACAGGATGAGGGAGGCGGACGGGATCATCCTGGCATCCCCTTGTTATTACGGCTCGTATTCATCTCAGATGAAGATATTCCTCGAAAGGGCAGGAATGATCCTGGAGAAAGGGGACAAAGGACTCAGGAGGAAGGTCGGCGGAGCGATCGTGGTCAACGCCCACGAGGGAGGTTCGATGGTATATTCTCAGCTTGTGTACTGGATGCTCAAGAACCAGATGCTGGTATGCGGGGGCGCGCCGGCCCCGATCGTCACTGCTCTTAACTCCCCGCAGTACCAGAATGATAAAGAGGGAATGAAAGGAGTGATCAGCCTGACCAGAGAGATGGTCTGGGCGATCACCAATATCAAAGAATGATCAGAAGAAGTAGAATCCGCAGCCTTCTCTGACGGATATCTCCGCGACAGCGGTCATGCGTTCAAGAGGCCCGCTGTAACGCCTGACCATCATCTTCCCCTCTTCAGGAAGGGCGGCGGTCAGTATCCCGATCTCTTTCAGCAGTGTCTTCGCATCGTCCGGTGTGTACTTCCTGCCGTTCTTCGCGCCTTCCGGCACCGAAGCGATTATCTTGCAGCCTCTTTTCTCCGCTATTCCGGGAAGAAGACTGTCATCCGGTCCGAAGGACCCTATGCACCCTCTCCCCTTATCCCATGACAATGTGCACTTCTGGCACATCTCGTTCATTTCGTCAAAGGACAGCATGTCCCAGCCGGTGAGACGGTTCTCTTTCTTGGAGGCGGCAAGCACCTTCTCCTTATCTGAGCCGCTGACCTTGTCCATGTCCACCCAGCCGGTGCTGACCCTTTTCGCTTTAGGCCGGAGGAGTCCGATGTCCGCATCGTTCTTCAGCTTGTCCATGTAGATGGCGTCGGTCTCGGCGCTGATCCTGTTCCTCTTAAGGAAGGCATCCCAGTCTCCCACCAGGGACCTTGCGTCATCAAGGGATACAACATCATCATATCCCGCCAGCTTCTCCATTCCGGAGACATCGTCGACGCGCACCCTCACGACGTTCTTTCTCAGGTCCCTGCACAGCGCACTCTTCGCCTCGCTCTCGTATATCCCGATGCTTATCCCCATTTACTTACCTTCTTTTGATTTGCAATGCTCTATGCAATGGATTTTCACATTTAATACGTTCCTCCGGCCGTTCCTAGCAGAACAGGATCAGAAAAGGAATGCAGCGGCGAAGAGGGGATAGTGTTCCACGCCGTCCTCGTCAACGTATATGTTGGTATTCTCCAGCTTGATTCCCCTTCCTACATTGTATTTTTCAGACATCACGACATCCAGCGACTTTGACTGTCTATTATTCCCTGATTTCACTTCAAGCGCAGTCACTGTCCCGTCAAGGTTCAGTATGAAATCCACCTCGAGCCTGCCTTTCTTTTCGAAATATGTCAATACTATCCCCTTTTTAGATAAGGCCTCTGCCGTCAGGTTCTCTGCGATCCCGCCTTTTTTGATCTTGATATCTCCGTCCAACATCGCAATGCGGGCTCCGGGTTCCATCATGGACAGCAGCAGCCCGGTGTCATGCATGTACACCTTGAAAACGTCCGGTCTCATGTGCGATGCAAGAGGCGCGGCAGGTTCCTGAAGGTTGTAGCAGTAATCCACTATGCCGGCGTCATACAGCCAAGAAAGGCTGCCGCCGTATTCTCTCGAACCTTCCCCCGGCTTGCTTTCGTATATTTCAGAGTAAATGAATTTCTTGTTCTCCTTTGCCAGCTGAGCAGGTATCGAGCGAAGGGTATTCTTCACCCTTGCTTTGTCCTGTACTTCAGCATACTTAGAGATATCGTTCATGTATCCGCTGATGATATCGGCCTGCGCGGACATGACCTTGCCGAAATTGTTCGTCTCTATGAACGTGTTAACGGCATTCGGCATACCTCCCACGACCGCATACCACCTGTAGTACTCCTCCATCTTCTCCAGAATGGAGTTGTCGATGGGCGTCTTCCTGCGAACAGCGTCTGAAATGTATGAAATGATGCTGTCGCCGATACCAAGCGCCCACAAGAACTCCTCGAAATCCAGAGAATGCAGTTTGATCTCCGTCTCATATCCCACCGGGTATGACGATACCTCTTTGTAATTGAGTCCCAGCAGCGATCCCGATGCAATGACGTCGAATCTTCCGTCCAAGGAGAAGGATTTCAAAGATACGCGGGCATTCGGACAGCTTTGTATCTCATCCAGAAAGATCAGCAGATTGCCGGGTTCGAATTCGACATTGGGAAAATATACGCTGAGGTTCCTTTCGAGCGTGCTGATGTCAAGGTCCCCGTCGAAGATGCGTTTCATCCCCGATGACAGCTCGAAGTTGATGTAGATGTAGTTGCCGTAGTTCTTTTTTGCAAAATCGTCGATAATGAATGTTTTTCCGACCTGTCTTGCCCCTGTCACGAGGAGACAATTCTTTTTAGGCGTGTTCTTCCACTCAACAAGAAAATCGCTGATTTTTCTCCTTAGCATAAATATGTAATTGGCCAGTAAGTATTTATTACTATTTTTTACCACGACTTTTAATACAGTTCTCCTACTTTTTACCACGACTTTTGGGACATATTTCCTATTTTTTACCACGACTTTTTGCACATTTCACAATTTGGGTCGCCCCATTTGATTTCAAAGTATCTCTTCTCTGCATCTTTGAACATCGAATACTCTTCATCCGGGTGTCGCAAATTTTGCGGCAGATAGCAGCATGATAATTCTTCTTTCAGCGCATTGCCGATGTGTTTACTGGTCGTCTTCACATAGTCTCAAACTCGAGATTTCAAGCAAAAGTATGAAAACCGCTATGTACATGGCTATCTGATATGGCAGATATCAGGATTCGAAAGAGAAAAAGGATGAGGAACAAGGAGGTCAAGACCTTGTCATCCGAATTGGAGGAGGTAATGGGAGTCTCTGTTTTCACAGAGGACGATCAGGTGGACTTCGCCGAAAGCTCTGATTTCAATCTTCTGTTCGTCGGGAACGATATTCTCGGCATGATGTTCGGGGAGAAGCCTTTCCTGACGGTAAGAGGAATAATCAGATACAAGCCGGTAAAAAGGTATGTGACCGTCGACATGGGGGCGGTCCCATTCATCACCAACGGGGCCGACTGCATGGGCCCCGGCATCCTGGAGGCCGACCCGTCGATATCCGCAGGGGATCTCGTCTGGATAAGGGATGTAAGGAACAAAGTGCCGATCGCCGTCGGCGTATCGGAAAGGAGCGGAGAGGAACTGATCAAAAAGATACCAGGCAAAGCGGTCAGGAGCATCCACAACGTCGGGGACAAGCTTTGGAAGTCAGGGGAATGAGGACATGTTCGGCAGGAAAGAGGAACAGAAGAAAAAGAAGGTGTTCGTCGACCTGAACGATCACAGCACACCGATGTATGCGCCGTCGGACGCGGGGATAAAGGTGGTGGAGACCACATCGTACCGCGACCTGAAACCTCTGACGGATATGGCGTACAGAGGGAACATACTCGTCCTCGACTTCTCAAAGTTCGCCGACGGGGACATAGTAAAGAAAGAGATGGCCGCCCGCCTCCGGGAAGTTTCCAAGGATATAAGCGGTGCTTTCACCGAAGTATCCGACAGGCTGATGATACTGAGCCCCGGCGGCCTCGGCATAGACAAATGCAGGATCACATACAAAGAGAAATGAACATGTCTGGAACATCTAAGGTGATACATGACCCGGTCCACGGCAGCATCAAGGTGGACGGACCATTCCTGACCATATTGGACAGGCATGAGATGCAGAGGCTGAGGGCGGTGAAGCAGCTCGGTCTCGGGAACATGGTGTTCCCCGGCGCGAACCACACAAGGTTCGAGCATTCTCTCGGCGTATATCACCTGGCCGGCAGGATGGCGGCATCCACCGGCCTTTCCGGCGAGGATGCCATGGCCGTGAGGGCGGCAGGACTCCTGCATGACATATGCCACACTCCCTTTTCCCATACCACGGAGGAGATGACGGAACACGTCACGGGAATGGACCACATGGAGGCTGCAGGGAAGCTCATCAAAGGTGAGATAAGCACACATCTCGAAAGGGACAGCGACCTGTTCGGTCATCTGGGCCCGATATCCGAGGTACTGGAAGAGAACGGGATATCGTCCGACGAGGTGTGCGGCCTGATAATGTACCCCGGATCGAGAGGAGAAAGCCGGGATGCCCTCAGCAACTGGAAGAGGGCGGCGCATTTCTCTCCGAAGGACTTCGTCCACCAGATAATACACGGTCCGGTGGATGCCGACCAGATCGATTATCTGGTAAGGGATGCGCACTACACAGGCGTCGCCCACGGGAAGGTGGACATCGACAGGCTGATAGGCACCATGAAGGTACACAATGACCGTATTGTGATAGAGAAAGGAGGAACGGCGGCGGCCGAGGGCCTGATGGTATCGAGGTCCCTGATGTACTCATCGGTGTACTACCACAGGACGGTCAGGATAATCAAGATGATGCTGATGAAATCCATCGAGGCATCATCGCTCGATATAAGCCGGATATACCTTCTGAGCGATGCCGAACTAGTGGATCAGCTTATCGAAGAAGGCGGAACGCCGTCAAGGATAGCAAGGTCGGTCCAGAACAGGATCCTGTACAAAAAGGCCGCGACAGTGTTCAGCGAGGACGCGTCCGAGGACCTTCTGTCAGACCTTTCTGAGTTCACAGGTTATAAGAAAAGGAAACAGCTGGAAAGAGAGATAGCGGACCGGGCGGGCGTTGACGTTTCAGATGTGATAGTCGATATCCCGCCGAGGCCGGTACTGCTCTCGAATATGAACATAGGCAAGACCGACGTATCCATACTCGACCCGGAAGGGAAGGTCAAATCGCTTGCCAAGCTGTCCACCGTGGCAAAGGCGCTCCAATCTAGAGATGCATTCGGCTGGTCGCTGCTTATAGCATCCCCCGAAGAGCACAGGGATGCTGTGCTCAAAGCCTCCAGGAAGATCCTCAACCTTTGACCACGCCTATCGGAGTGAGCTTCGCTACTTTGCCGGTGAGGCCTGCGTCGCAGACCACTCTGATGACCTCGTCCACATCCTTGTATGCAGCAGGGGCCTCCTCCAACAACCCTTCGTCGGAACCGCTCCTGAGGTAGATGTTGCTCTTCTTCATCTCATTCCTCACGTCGGAGACCTTGAGCTTGCTTAGGGCGGCATTCCTGGACAGTCTGCGTCCGGCGCCGTGGCAGGTCGAACCGAAGGTCTCCTCCATTGCACCTTTCCGGCCTACAAGGACATACGTTCCGGTCTTCATATCTCCTGGAATGATCACGGGCTGGCCGACATCCCTGTATGAAGGAGTGATCTCAGGGCGTCCCGCCGCGAATGCGCGGGTCGCACCCTTCCTGTGCACAAGCACATCCATCGAGCGCTTCTCCACATCATGGCGCTCCTTCTTCGCGATGTTGTGCGCCACATCATAGACCATATCCATACCCATGCTCTCTGCCGAATCCCCCAATATGTTCTCGAAGGATTCCCTGACCCAATGGGTTATCATCTGTCTGTTCGCCCAGGCGTAGTTCGCGCCGCAGCACATCGCTTTGTAATAATCATCGCCGAGCTTCGAGTCGAGCGGGGCGCAGGCAAGCTGTCTGTCGGGGAGTTCGATCCTGTTGTTCTTGATGTACCTCTCCATCTCCTGAAGGTATTCGGTGGCGATCTGATGGCCGCACCCTCTTGACCCGCAGTGCACAGTGACGGTGACCGCTCCTTCCTTCAACCCGAACCTCTTCGCCACATCCTGGTCGAAGACATCGTCCACGACATCCAGTTCCAGAAAATGGTTGCCGGACCCCAGCGAGCCCAGCTGTGGTAGTCCCCTCTTTATAGCTTTCTCGCCCACAACGGACGGATCGGCATCGGACATACACCCTCCTTCTTCAGTGGCCTCGATGTCGTGTTCCCAGCCGTATCCGTTCTCCACAGCCCATTTCGATCCGTTCAGGAGTATGTCGTTCATCTCTCTGCCGCCGATCTTCGTAAGCCCCTTCGAACCCAGCCCCGACGGCACGTTCTTGTAGAGTTCGTCCACCAGCTGGTTTGTTCTCCCTCCGAGGTCATCGACGGTGAGGTCTGTCTTGATCAGGCGCACCCCGCAGTTTATGTCGAAACCTATCCCTCCGGGGGATATCGAACCGCTGTCAGCGTCAACTGCGGCGACCCCTCCGATGGGGAACCCATAGCCCCAGTGTATGTCGGGCATGGCCATCGAACTTCCGACGATCCCGGGAAGGCAGGCCACATTCGCCACCTGCTGAGGGGCATTGTCCG
>JAIRUV010000024.1 GCA_031254265.1 Candidatus Methanoplasma sp. | reverse complement strand
GGCGGTTTTATATGTCTGGTGCACAGAATTTCAGGATATGCGGGACTCTCTGCCGGGAACGATTATCCCTTCGTCGAAACGGACATTGTACTGGAGCATGTTGCCGATGCTCCACTCTGCGAGCAGCCTAAGGGCAGGGATAAGACTTTCCCCCCTCGCAGAGAGGGAATATTCAACGCTGACAGAGGCTTCTGTTCCGATCTTCCTTGTGATCAGTCCGTCATCCTCCATCTCCCTGAGCTGTTTGGTCAGGATCCTCGGGGAGACAGCCTCCAGCTCTCTCATCAGATTGTTGAAGCGCATTGGGCCTTTTTTGTAAAGCTTACAAAGTATGGCCGCCTTCCACCTCCCTCCGATGACGGACATCGCGGCGTCCAAAGCGCAATCTATCCTCGGCCCGCGGGTTTTATTATCCATATAATCAACTATGCTGTCAGAATATTTATTACTAAGTTAATACCGAACCGCATGGAGCCTGACGCATGCTCTCGGGCCGCAACCTTTGAAATAAAAATGAAGAAGGCGGCCTTATATGCTGACATGGCTGCTGCGGAAGCTTGGGATCTTCTGCTCTCTGCCGTCGTATATCCTCTTCAGCAGGTAGAACAGCGCAAAGACCCCGAACGCTGCGCAGACCCAGATGATCACTCCTTGGACCTCCGTCCCGAGTCCCAGCCAAAGGAAGGATTGAAGGTAGTCTACAAGGAAATGCAGGAGTATCGAGGCGTATATCCCAAAACGTACGAACAGATATCCTAAGAATGTACCTGAGATCCCGGTCGATATGATCTTCCAGGTGTACCCCCAGCCGGAATGGGCAAAGCCGAATATCACTGAGGATATCATTATCAGGACAACGGCTGCCCAGCTCATGCCGAATCCGCCGAATAAGCACTTCAGCGATTCCTTCCTCCGTGTGATGATCAGAGAGATAACCATTATCGGCAGTCCTATGTAGACCATGCGTGTGATCACCTCTTCCCAGACGGATGCCTGCACTAAAGAATACATCTCCTGCAGAATATCCTCCGAGACCATAACAGTCCCCAGAGTGGCTTCGTCCGATATCGTGACAGTTGTGTGTGTTATGTCGAGGAGGATCGTTATGCACATGAAGATGCCTGCCCACAGAACAGCGGTGCTTTTGACGGCCCCGGGCTTGGTAATGCCTCCGGCTGCCTTTGCGTTCTTGGAAAGATCCAGCAAAGCGTACGCAACAGATGCCAGGATGCCTGCCAGAAGGAATATCAGGAATATCCTTGATCCGAGAGGGCCCAGTTCCAGCAGCTTATGTACCGACGGCAGGAGCATGATCATATTAACCCCTCCCTCTGAAAGAACATCGAATATCCCCGGGCTGTTCACTATCATGGCGATGGTGTCCACTACCATGAGGAAGATCGTGAAACCGGATATCAAAAGGAGTACAGTTCCCAGGATGCCGCGTTTTTTCTTTAGATGCGGGGTATCCCCGGGACCGCTTTCTTCGAAACTGTCTGCAGATGCAGAATTCGGGCTGTCATGCCCGGTGTCTTCAGAAGCAGTTTTGGATGCCTAGCAGAATGGATCTTCTGCTGCAGCATCTTCATATCGCTGATACAACTGGTTCATAGAATCACATTCTTAACACGGTCAAGGAAGTTATTTATTTCTTCCTCAGGAGATTGTGCTGGACAATCATTATATACAGTAACTATCATTTTGATAGTGGTGAATTTATGTCGATAGTCGCGATCATATCTAGCCCTAGAGGAAAAGGGAACACGAACACCATTGTGCAGGCTATGGTGAACGGAGCAAAAGAGAACGGCAAGGATGTCAAGATATACAACCTGAACTCGCTTTCCAACGCAAAAGGCTGCCAGGCCTGCATGGCGTGCAAGAAAGCGGTCGGATGCGCCGTGAAGGACGACCACGCCGAGATACTGAAGGCCATAAGGGACGCCGAAGGGCTGATCATCTCCACGCCCACATATTTCGGGGAAGCATGCGGACAGTTCAGGCTCCTTCAGGACAGGTTCTACAGTTTCATAGGGCCTGATTTCGTTCCGAACATCGGAGGCGGAAAGAAGCTTGCGACAGTGGTAAGCTGCGGAGGAGGAGCCGACGGGGCCAAGGCGATGGCGGACAAGATCGAAGGAGCGATGGTAGGGATGCTCAAATTCGTACCTGTCGGCAAGATCGTGTTTACAGGCGCGAACCCGCCGGACACCGCCTCGAAGGATAAAACTGTCCTGGATGAGGCCAAGGCCATCGGGAAGAAGTTCTGATCATACCGCCCCGCCTGCGGGCGGGGTCTTTTTTATATGATCTGCCTTTGTGGATGTTTTCTGGTCCTATTCTGATTCGTGTGGAAATAGGCGCTGGCTGCACGCCACCTCCATACGATCACATCATTTTACACAAGGTGTCGAAGATGAGAAATAAGGCTGTGTAATAGAGATAGATAAATACAATCAGTACATTTTTCATTCGTGAAATACGACGACCCTCTTTTTGGGCCTCCCTCCGATAAGCCCAGAGACATGCTTGAAAAATTAGGAGAGGAGGCGACGATCTCATACGGTATGTGCATATGGCGCCTTCAGGAGATGTGCGGCCTTACATACAGAGAGGCCAGAGCCTACATGGCATATCCCAGAGAGACTAGAGTGGAGCTCGCTGAGATATTCGAAATAACTCCTGTAGCCGTACGTCATCTG
>JAIRUV010000117.1 GCA_031254265.1 Candidatus Methanoplasma sp. | reverse complement strand
CGGGAAGCATGTCTGCGAACGACCTCACCAATACGCTCTTCGCGGTGCCAGTGGGGCCTTTTATCAATACTCCTAAAAGCTCATCGTCAACTGCGGCGCATTCCAGCGCTTTCTTCACGTTCCCCATTCCTGCCACTGCGGAGAATGGGAAGCAGCGGCTCAGAAGAATTCCTGAAGACATATCCTTAGTTCTCCGATGTCGAATTTGGACTCTTCGAACGGCTTCCTCTTTATACGGTGGGAAAGGACCATGGGTGCGACGGTCGCCATGTCCTCTTTGTCCGCCTTCTCCCTTCCGTCCAATGCCGCATTCGCCCTTGCCGCCCTCACCATTGTAATGTCTGCTCTGTGCCCCTCCATCTCGAAGTACAGAGATACATGCGAAGCCAGTGCGATGAGTTCTTTGTCAGGGGCGGTCACCGAGAGTATGTCCCTTGCCCTCAGTATGCTTTCCCGTATCCTGCGGGTCTCCTTTGCGTAGGCATCGGTGAACCCTTTGGGATCAGAGTCGAAAGCGAGTCTCCTCGCTACTATCTCGGCCCTTACGGAAAGACTCTTCTCGCCGCGTATCTCTGCGCACAGTCCGAACCTGTCCAGCAGCTGAGGCCTTATCTCGCCTTCCTCCGGATTCATAGAACCAACGAGGATGAACTTTGAAGGGTGTTCGAAAGATATCCCCTCTCTTTCGACATAGTTCACGCCCATCGCGGCGGCATCCAGCAAGAGGTCCACCATGTGATCCTCCAGAAGGTTCACTTCATCTACGTAAAGAAGATTGCCGTTGGCCTGTGCCAGCACACCGGGTTCGAATTTCTTTTTACCGGTCTGCAGTATGTGCTCTATATCAAGCGTTCCGGCTATCCTGTCCTCGGTTGCGCTCAAAGGCAGTTCCACCACTCTCATCGGGGATATCTCTTTCTCCGGCTTGACCCCCGAGGCGACAGCGTCGGTGCAGTCGGGGCAGAGTCCTCTGCCCGACCTCGGGTCGCAGTGGTATATGCATCCCTTGATGTGCTCGACCTCCGGAAGGACTTGGGCTAGGGATCTTACCGCCGTTGATTTTGCAGTTCCTTTCTCCCCTTTTATGAGGACCCCGCCTATGCCTGGATCGACCACGTTCAGAAGCAGCGACGATTTCATCTGCTCCTGCCCCACGATCGCAGCAAATGGGAATAACAGCTGTTTTTCTTTGGACATTACGGACTACATGCTCTAATCAATTAATTAATTATCTGGGATACGTTGGTCCGGTCTTTGCACGGACTCGCAGGCGTTGCGTATTCATTTAAAAAAAAGCGACTGGGCGCACATGAGGATCGTATCCCGTTGTATGATGTTGCATCGCGCCGAACCTTATCCGGATCCAGTCGGATAATTGACAATAATGAAACAAAGTGAGAGGAAACCTATCATGTGCCAACTCTCAGATTTCACTTTCAGATGCGTCAGGTTTCAGCAGTTATTACATTAGATGCTGACTTGGACATGTTCAGCGTCCTTATCGAATTCAATATCGCTATGACCGCAACGCCGACATCGGCAAATATCGCCTCTACCAAAGTAATATGGCCGAATGCGCCGAGTACCAGGAACAGCGCCTTCACTCCGAGCGCGAATATTATGTTCTCGATCGCAATGGATCTGGTCTTCTTCGCCACTTTTATGGCAAGAGGGACCTTTGACGGCATATCGTCCATTATCACGATGTCGGCAGCCTCTATCGCCGCATCCGACCCCATAGCGCCCATCGCTATGCCGACATCGGAACGTGCCAGCGATGGAGCGTCGTTTATCCCGTCCCCGACGAAAGCGACGGATCTCCCCTCAGATAACAGCCGCTCTACGATCCCTATCTTATCGGACGGAAGAAGCTCGGCGTATACCGTATCTATCCCCAAAGACTCAGCGACGTGTTCTCCTACATTCTTTACATCGCCGGTGAGCATCGCTACGTCCTTTATCCCCGAACGTTTGAGCATTGACACTGCATATGCGGAGTCGCGCCTTATACGGTCGGATATCACCAGGCACCCTTTGTATTCCCCGCCCGCGCTGACGTAGACGGATGTTCCGAAACCGTTCTGCTTTTTGAATGCTATTCCGTTCTTCGACATGAGGAACTCGTTACCGACCAGTACTATCTGCCCGCTGACCTCGGCGGACACACCGTGGCCTGCGATCTCTTCCGCACGTTCGATGACGGACCCGTCGATGTTCTTGCCGTAAGCTTTCCTTATGCTCACTGCGATAGGATGGTTGGAATGGAACTCGGCATATGCGGCTATCTTCAGAAGCTCGCTATTGTCTATTCCCTCTGGAATTATCTTTTCAACGTCGAATGTCCCCTCGGTAAGGGTGCCGGTCTTATCGAAAACAACTGTATCAACACGCGCAAGCGCCTCTAAGTAGTTCCCTCCTTTGATCAATATCCCAGCACGGGAGGCGCCGCCTATTCCTCCGAAGAAAGCAAGAGGTATCGATATGACCAAGGCGCACGGGCAGGAGATCACCAGGAAAGTGAGCGCCCTGTAGAGCCATACGTCAAATGATGCGCCCAGCAGAAGCGGAGGGACGACAGCCAGCAGAATGGCTGAAAGGACCACCGCCGGAGTGTAGTACCTTGCGAACTTGGTCACGAACTTCTCTGACCTGGATTTTGCCTCATATGCATCCTCTATCATACGTATGATGCGGGATGCGGTCGAATCTGCGTACAAAGAGGTCACGCGGACCGTCAGAACGCCGTTGGAGGATATGCATCCGCTCAGCACAGCATCTCCGACTGATGCCCTCCTCGGGACGGACTCCCCTGTTATGGATGAGGTATCGACCATGGACGACCCCTCTACAACAGTCCCGTCGAGGGGTATCCTCTCCCCCGGCCTGACCACGATGAGGTCGCCTACGCATACCTCTCCCGGCTCGGACACGACGATCTCCCCATCCTTCAGGAGGTTGATGCTCTCGGGCAGAAGGTCCGTAAGCGAGGAGATGGACCTCCTCGAGCGGTCGACAGCGTAGTCTTCGAACAGCTCGCCGATCTGGTAGAAAAGAAGGATGGCGATCCCTTCCGGAGCCTCCCCTATAGCAAAAGCTCCTATGGACGCGATCGTCATAAGGAAATTCTCATCAAAAGGCTGTCTGTTGTATATCGCTCTTAAAAAATTGAGGAATACTGGGTATCCGACTATGACGTAGGATGCGGCGAATATCATCAGGCTGACCATGTCGTCAAAGCCGGCGAATATGCCTATGCAGAGCAGTATGCCCGAGACGGCGATCCGCACTATCGTGGTCAGCCCGAACAAGTTCACACCCTTTTTAACCTGACTTTGGATTCGATCTTCCTGACAGCCTTCTCCGCCTGTTGCTCGATGCTCCCGATCATCGATTCATCAGTCTCTATTGTCAGTCTTGCTGTCATGAATGTGATCCTTGCGGATTCGACGCCGTCGATCTTGTTGATCGCAACCTCCATCTTCGCCGCGCAGGAGGCGCAGCCGAGGTTCTCCAGCAGATATGTGTATTTCATAATCATTCCCCCATATGTTCCAGTGCGATATCCAGTAAGCTCTTCACGTGGTGGTCGTCAAGAGAATAGTATATGTTCTTGCCGTCTCTCCTCGCTTTTACCAGCTGAGCCTGTCTGAGCGTCTTCAACTGATGCGACACCGCCGATACGGACATCCCGAGAAGTTCCGATATGCAGCAGACGCAGACCTCGCCGTCCCCGATCGTCCACAGTATCTTCATGCGTGTTGGGTCTGAGAATATCTTGAACAGATCCGACAACTCGCCGATGGTCTTTTCATCCGGCATGCGGACCTGTGCATTCTCCACGATCAAGGAATGCTCTTTTTCACGGTGATCTTCGTTATGCGTCATTGCCGTTCACATTTATTTGAATATTTGAACAAGTACTCAATTGTTTTCATTTATTATATAGTTTTCTCGCGAAAATTTGAAAAAATCGTTCCAGCAAAGTCATTTTGGTGGAAAGTTATTAAAGTGTAACAAGCACTACTATATTTTAAGTTTCACAGCAGCCGCTCAAGTCGCGACGATGAACGCGGATTCTGGGCGAAATCAGAAGCGTTTTTACCGAATCGAATTTTCTGCCGAATGAAACCGTTTTCTCCACATACTTCTGCTTTAAGGCAGTATATTTCCCGCCGCGCCTTGCACCGGTCTGCTGTGAACTTGCATTTCCGTAGGAGAGATTACATGGGTAAATTCGTTGTAAAACCATCAAAGAACGGGATCGTGTTCATTCTTTTGGCGGAGAACGGCAGAGTGATATGCACATCCCAGGCCTATGCGAGCGTGTCTTCGTGCGTAAATGGGGCGGAGAGCGTAAAGAACAACTGCAAATCCCGGACAGAGGACCAGACGGTTGACGGGTACATAATGCTCACACATCCAAAATACGAGATATTCATGGATAAGGGCGGCAAGTACCGTTTCCGCCTGAAGGCGATGAACGGAGAGATAATTGCGTCTTCCCAGGGATACATGTCCAAAGGATCGTGTAAAAAAGGAATAGCCAGTGTATCAAAGAACGCCGCAGAAGCCCCCATAACCAAAAGGGGCGATTTATGAATAAGCCGGCAGAGGATGTCCTCTGCCATATTATTTTTAGGTTTTAACACGCACAGCATCGTCGTGGTCCAGTTTCCGCATGCGCCTGTATGCCCAAGAGATAAGTGGCGGCACCATTACAGAGGTGGACAAGACCATCATCATGACGGTTGCGTACAAATAATCGGAGAAAACACCCGCCGTAAGGCCCAGGCTTGCAACTGTACAGATATAGGAATGTTATATCTGTTCATTGAACAAACAGTGGGAAAACGGTCGTCGTCCTGTGCAAACGGACCCGGATTTTGCTGTGATAATAAGAAAATAATAAGAACGATGACGATATACTTCGTTTGATT
>JAIRUV010000084.1 GCA_031254265.1 Candidatus Methanoplasma sp. | reverse complement strand
TTGCCCTTGGGGAATATCCAGAGGTATCCTCCGGGAGCTATGGTGGTGCCTATGTTGAACTCGCAGTATTCCGGGTCCACGTCCGCATTGACCATCCTGTACTGGAGGCATGAGTCGATATCGTTCATTTCCAGCTTGGTGTCTATGCCGGCCCAGCGTCCCACCTGTGATTCGAACCCGTCCGCCGCCACGATGGCTTTGGCGCGGATCTCTATCTCCTCGCCCATGCTTCTGCATTTGATGCCGACAAGCTTTCCTCCTTCCCTTATCACATCCGTGCAGGAGGTGCGCATCATTATCTTTGCGCCCGCCTCGGCAGCGTCCCTCGCAAGCGCCTTGTCGAATAAGTGCCTCTCAAGAACATAGCCGACCTCCGAGCCTGCATGGCTCTCGTCCAGCTTGAATTCGTATCCGCTCGGGGACCTTATGACAGCGCCGACCATGTCGGCGCATATCCATGCCGGGTCCGGCTCTATCCCCACTTCCTCCAGCCATTTCTTGGACACGCCTTCGGCACACCTCAGCGGCGCGCCTATCTCGGCCTTCTTCTCGATGAGAATGGTGTCCAAGCCTCCCTTGGCGCAGAACTTTGCCGCCATGCTTCCGCCGGGGCCTGCGCCTACAACGACTATGTCGCAGGTATAGGTCTTCATTTCTTTCCCTCCATAGACAGTGCGTGGACCGGGCAGATCTTCACGCATCTTCCGCATTTTGTACACTTGCTGCTGAATTCCAGAACAAAGTCGTTGAGGAATATCGCATTGACGGGGCAGGATCCTACGCATCCGCCGCAGTGCAGACATTTGTCTAAGTTAACTTTCATTCCTGTTCCTCCTTAAACCGAGTCCGGCCTCTGGTCCTCCGGGACCGTAAGTGCCGCTTCGAGCTCGGCCGCCCCTTTCTTATTCTTCTCCTTCCACTCCGCCAGAGGTATCGAGAACTTTTCCTCTATGCCCTTGCGATATTCCGGCCCTCCGTTGTAAGCACAGAAGGGGATGACCTGACAGTCAGGCGTGATGTAATGGACGCCGCAGCGCCTTACCCTCTCTATATCATAGTTGTGCATGTCCTGGAAGTGCATGCCGCCGAAGAACATCATCTTCCATGAGAGCGATGCCAGGGCCGTCTTCGACTTCTTGCTCATGACGCTTGACATCGTCCTCTTGAACTGTTTCTTATCCATCCCTCCGGGGAGGTTCTCTTCGATTATAGAACGGTCCAGGAGTGTCAGCAGTTTGAGCGCATGCAGCTTTTTGAACGCTGCCTTGTCCGCTTTGGACGATATTTCCTTGATGCCGTTGACGAACGTCTTTACGTCAATGAACCTTGGGAACGGCGTTACTTTTCCGGTGTCGTCCATGAACACATACGTCGCGATCCCGCAGTGGGGATGTGTCGTGAATGTCACTTTGTTCTCACCCAGTATTATGGAGGCAAAGTCTGATATTGGAGCGACCACTGGCACAGAGTACCAATCGTCTTTGGTGGTGTATCCTGTCTGCTTCCCGAATGCTTCCACAAGATCGGGGAGCGTGAACCTTCCTTTTGACAGCTCCTCCTTTGTCACCCTTCCGGTGAATGCCACCGGCTGGAAGTTTATCCCTCTTATAACATCGGAATTGTCGAAAGCGAACCTCGCCATGTCTCCGATCTGGTGGTCGTTCATCCCCTTCACTATCGTGGGAACAAGGACTATAGAGGGACATTTTCCCGTCTCTTCCTTCAATCTCCTGCAGTTGGCGATGACGTCCAGTTTGACCTTGAACATCTTCCTGTCCCTTGCCTGGACGTAGATGTCGTCGCTCACCCCGTCAAAGGATAGGTAGATCGTGTTCAGTCCTGCCAGGGATGCTTCTTTCAGCAGGTCGTATTTCTTGGCGAATTCTATCCCGTTCGTAGCAACCTGAACCTGAGCGAATTTCTTCTCGCTTGCGGCTTTGATTATCCTCACAAAGTCCGGATGGATCGTGGGCTCTCCGCCTGAGAACTGCACCGCCGTACACTTTATCGGCTCTTCGGACCTGAGTGCATCCAACATCTTTACTACGGTCTCGAAGTCCGGCTCGTACACATATCCCTGCTGGTTCGCATTCGCGAAACATATGGGGCAGTTCATGTTGCATCTGTTTGTGAGATCTATGTTCGCAAGGGCTGTACAGGTGAGCATGTCCACCCTCTCTCCGTCGACGAAAACGTGGACGTTCTCCCCTTTCAGATTCTTGTCCGCGGGGTTCTTAAGCCCGATGCCGTCATGTGCGAACTCCTCAGCTTTCAGGAACAGTTCCGTGTCGGACCAGTACAGGTCATGGAAATTGCCGTGCTCGGGGCAGGTCTTGTCCATAAAGACCTTGCCGCCTTCGTCATATAAAGAAGCTTCAAGTATCTTCCCACATTCCGGACAGACCGACCTGGTCTTTTTCGGAAGCCCCTTCTTGACTGCATAGTTCTGCATAGTGGAAGTCATTGTACCGGGCTCAAGACTTACGTACTATTTATAATACTTTATGCGCGCATGTGCAACGCCGCGCCTACTGTACTAACTGTAGCTGTCGCCTTATATCAGCAGCCGGAGAAGTGGCCTTCTTCGGAGATATAATTGAGACGAACAACAAGGATTCTCAGAAGATCGAAGGACGGCGGCATGCCGTTCGTTGCGATAGGCGTTGTGCTCCTGATACTCGGGTCTGCGTATGGAGTGGTGATCTCGCAGGCGAAGGATGTCGAGGAGGCAGCAGACAGCATCATAACCGAACTGGGCACATTGGACTCGGCCATAACCGGCACCAAGACATCGGTGGAAAGGGGGTTGGGGGAACTTATATGGCAGATCAGCACTGACCCGGAAGGAGGCAGCCTGGAAAAGAGGACGGAGTCATTCAAGGAACGGTCCGATGCGTGGATTAAGGCCAATTTCCCCTCTGCTGACAGAGGGGTCTCTGTCTCCATCAGGGATTTCGATTTCGCCCTTGCTGCAGAGTCCCTGAAGATGACCTCTTCCGACGATTTCACCGACGGTTTCATGCCCTCTTACTTGAAGGCGACCGGTCACTATACAGCAGAGTTCATCTCCGGGTCCGGAACGTCTGTAAGAACGACCGAAATCTCCACTGACGGGACCTGCGCCTTGCCGCTGGTGGCCGAACAGGGCTCACTGTTCGAGATAATGGTCTCAGGCGAGGGTTCTGCCCTGTCGCAGATGATGACCCACCAGCTGACCGCCCTTGCCCAGTACAGGGTGCTTAACGGATACGGCGCGCTTGGGGAGTACGGGGACATGGGGACCATGTCCATCATCACCGCCGAAGATGTGAAGGCCTCCTATGACAGCTCCATGAGGGTGCTGGAACTTCTGGTGTTCAGGTACCCCTCCGAAGGCTTGGGTGCAGATGTTGAAAAGATAGACATCGCCGACATCTTCGTTACCGATGACGGCTGTGTCGAGATCGACCTATCGGCCGTCTACTCCCAGGCGCTCATCTCTGTGATGGATGATATCGTGCTGCAGTGGATAGATTATCTTAACGGCAATATCTACATAGACCTCGCCGACTTTCTGCTCGACCATCTGAGCAACGCATGGGACTCGCTGGTGGGGTTCTTCTCCGGGAAGAACGAGCTATCCGCCGCACCTTACATAGAAAGGATGCTTGCCGACAACGGCCTGGATGCAGGACACTACAAACACCTGTTCAGCGGAAAGAAGGCATCGATATCTGTTCCGTCGACTGATGTCGCCGTCGGCGGCCGGACAGTGAGGATATCCTCTCTGGCTCTTTCGCCGGATTATCCTTCTGTGGACCTGATGGAGTGGTCGGGGATCTCTAAATTCAAGAGCAATTACCGCGAGGAGACCAATGAGATCAGGGAATGGATAAGAAGCATCATCAACACCGCTGCAGTGAGCATCGGGACCTCTAAGGCTTTGGGTACCATCAGGATACCTCTGGACCCGAAGGACGACGAGACCTTCATGGAGACGGTCAAAAAAGCTGTTGACCGGTCCCTGAAGGAAGGGAGTTCGGAACTGGACAGGATAATGACCAGCGCCATCAAGGATCAGAGGATATCGGACCCGTTCTGTTCTGCGATATTCGATGTCATCTCCAAGGATAAGGAGAGTATCTACCGTACAGGGGATTTCAAAGAGAACATAAGGTCATCGGTCTCCTCTTCTCTCGCTTCATATTTCGAGAAGGAAGGGATAAGATACACCGCCGGGGACCTTGACAATGCTGTCGGCACCATAATGGGAACCGATTCCGTGAAGAGGGCTGTCTCCAACTACGAAGAAGCCGTCGAAGGCTGCATGGACGGCCTCAGGAAGCTTTCCGAGATACCGGCAGGGAAGTCTGGAACATTCAAGAACATGTGTACGGCGATATTCACCGGCGGGATAGCACTCATGGACGTGGCTGTGAACATCCCGGACAGGATCAGCACCTTGTGTTCCGAGATGATAGAGAACACCGGCATCAACGCTTACAGCGGGGCCGTCGGACTTCCCGGAACGGACCGTTTCGTTCTCACAGGGTCGGATGGGAAGACCTCTGTCGAGAAGCTTACCGTAACATCGTCGTCCTCTCCCAGGATCAAGGTCGGCGGGCCGAACGACAATCTGAAGGACTGCATCCACTACGTCGGCTTCAACCAGAATACCGGTGCCTCGTACTCCACAACATTCTCGGTCACGCTGAAGGACGACCTGGACTGCACAATAAAGAGTTCTGGCACATTGGAGTCCGCGATGGGGGTCTCCGACTCGGTATACAAAAGCAAAATGAATGTGGACCTGGACCTGAAGATAACGGTCGCCAGCGGATGGGAGCTGGCAGGCGTGAAGGGATACGTTCCCAGCAACTACCTGTTAATAGATGCATGGAATGCTCTGATCGAACTGCTGGCCCCCATCCTGGAGCCCTTGAGGAAGGTCATGTCAATGATCATGGATGCCCTTTCGATACTCGGCTCGGCGCTGCTTGAACTGACCAAATATGTGGCGAAAGTAGTCGAGACCCTCTACAATATACTCCTCGCTCCGCTGGAGATGCTCGCCGAGTTCATAGAGGAGATGTTGGGGAAGATCTTCAACTTCGTTCTCGAACAGGCGGTGGATAAGATCCAATGGATAGTCGGCATAGATCTGTCGAAACAGACCGTGGGATTCTCTTTCATGGGGTTCACTCTTACCTTCACTACAAAACTGGCCACTCTCGTCAACAACACAAAGACACTTCTGACGGTCACCCTCAGCGGCACGATATTCGGTCTGGCCATGTCCGTCTGGATCACGATCAAACAGAAGGGGTCCGGTTCCGGCAAAGAGATGCTCCTGACCGGAGGCGCAAACATCTCCGGCAATACCTGGTCGGTCAATGCGGACATAGACCCGCTGATGAAGTCCTCCGGCCATATGATCGTCATGGACGGACATGTCAGAGGAGTGAAGTTCGATATACTCCTCCCTGACCTTGTCCAGTACAAGTATGCAGAATTCTCTCTTTCGGACATACCCGGCGTGGGGACCATGCTCGACAACATCCCCCTTCCGATACCCGGCCTCAAAGCGTCCATCGATGCGGGGATCAGTCTGAAATACAACATCCCCTTCGAGACAGGCATCCTGATAAACGAGTTCGAGCTGAACCCGCCCGGGGACGACAAGGACAACGAATGGGTGGAATT
>JAIRUV010000034.1 GCA_031254265.1 Candidatus Methanoplasma sp. | reverse complement strand
GATGCCGTCAAGGGTGCGGATGTCGTGATGATGCTTCTTCCCGACGAGATACAGCCTGACATATACAAACAGTACGTGGAACCCAACATTAAGAAGGGAGCTGCGCTGGAGTTCGCCCATGGGTTCGCGATCACATACAAACTGATACAGCCATCGAAGGACATCGATGTCATCATGATGGCGCCGAAATCTCCGGGCGACATGGAAAGGGAGGTGTTCCTTGAGGGATTCGGCGTCCCGGCTCTTGTATGCGTTCACCAGGATGCGACCGGCAATGCGAAGAAGATCGCTCTGGCACTTGCGAAGGGCATCGGGGCGACCCGTGCGGGGGTCTTCGAGACCACCTTCGACAACGAGACCAAGACCGACCTCTTCGGAGAACAGGCGGTCCTCTGCGGAGGCCTGACGGCGATGATCAAAGCAGGATTCAAGACGCTGGTGGAGGGCGGATACCCTCCCGAGATGGCTTACTTTGAGGTACTGCACGAAGTGAAGCTCATACAGGACCTGATCAACAAAGGCGGGTTCGAGCTCATGTGGCATGTCGTCTCCAACACAGCTGAGTACGGCGGACTTACCAGAAGGGACAAGGTCATAACCGCCGAGTCGGAGAAAGGGATGAAGACGATACTGGCAGATATCGAGTCCGGAAAGTTCAAGGACGACTGGCGGGCAGAATGGGCTGCAGGCCTTGTCAACCTCAAGAGACTGGAAGAGGCAGAGAAGAAGCTGCAGCTTGAGGCCGTCGGCAAAGAGATAAGAAAGCTGTTCGAAAGAAAATGAACCTGAGGGCTGACGGCGATGAGCAGGATCCGCATCAGAACAAGGAACGGCGAATACCTTGCCGAACTTGATGACTCGGATATCTCCAACGCCGTCTGGCTCTCTTTACCTTTTACCTCCAGCATCAACATGCTCGGCTGTCAGATATATTTTGAGATGCCCGTTGACAACGCCGATCCGGGCGGTACAGTGACGAAATTGGATGTGGGAGATATCGCATATTGGCCGGGTGTCGGCGCGCTCTGCATATTCTTCGGGCCCACGCCTCTCAGCGGCGATGACGGTCTCCCCGTATCACGTTATCCTGTGGCAAAGATAGGCAGGATCATAGAGGACTGCTCCTCGATGGAATCCGCAGGGGACCGCCAGCCGATCACGCTGGAAAAAGTGTTCTGATCAGACGATCGTTATGCTTCTGTTGAAATCAGTGAGCCTTTCGCATCCGTTCTTCGTTATCAGGCAGGTGTCCTCTATCCTTATCCCGCCCACGCCGGGGATGTATATTCCAGGCTCTGCGGACACTATGTTCCCTTCTCTCAACACCTGTTCCGACCTGGGGGATACTGATATGTCCTGGTGCACCTCCATCCCTATGCCGTGGCCGAAAGAATGAATGAACCTGCCTTTGAATTCCGATCTGTCTATTATCTCCCTTGCGGCCAGGTCGGCATCTTTGGCGGGCGCCCCGTCCATATACTTCTCGATCCCTGCGGCCTGAGCCTCGAGGACCACCTCGTACGCCCGCTCCAGGACCTCCGGCGGCCTGGAAAGGAAGACGGTCCGGGTCATGTCGGAACAGTATCTCTCATATCTGGTGCCGAAGTCGAAGAGGGCCACATCCCCCTTCCCGAGCCTGCGGCCGGTTGGGGAATGATGAGGCTTTGAACTGTTCTCGCCGAACGCGGATATCGTGTCGAATGCGTTCCCTGTCCCGCCCAGCTCCCTCATCCTTGCGTCCATCCTGAAGGCAACTTCCTTCTCCGTCACGCCTTCCGAGAGCATGTCCGGTATCTCTTCTGCGACCAGGGACGATATCCTGCATGCCTCCCTTGTCAGCTCTATCTCTTTGCTGTCCTTGACCGAGACGGCCGAGGATATTGCCGATGACGCGTCCTTCACTTTTATGCCTTTGACGGTCTTTCTAACATATTCCACCATCGAATAAGTGGCATTGTGCATGTTGAAGCCAACGTTGTCCGCGCCTCTGAGGGCCTCTCTGAGATAATTGTCCCTTTCATCGCGGGTCCTGTAGACGCGGACATCCCCCTTTCCTGACGATGCCGTCTCTTCTTCCAGGACGCTGACGTTCACATCCATGTTCCCGTCCTTCCTTACGACTGCGATCGAGCTCTCGAAGGAGCCGCCGTTCAGCTCCGTAAGATACCAGAAAGTGGAGTCCACGAACGGACATCCGTCGTTCAGTATCACTATGGCATCAAGACCTTCCCCTTTAGAGATCAGCCTTTCGGCGCGGGACCTTTCCATGGGTGATAATCATATAAGACTGACTAAAATGTTTGCTCAGATCCCGAACCATTCGTTGCGTACGATCCTTTTCAGCGCCGCTATTGCGGAAAGGGTCGCCAGATGGGATGTCCTGGGGTTGTCCGGCTCGGGTATGTTGCGGGTTTGGCAGGTCATTTCCCCGAACTCTCCTCTGATCCTCAGCTCGTGAGAGTTGCTCTTTATTGCCGGATCGACCACGACGGTGACCTTCGTTTTGTCGAAACCTACGCCCAAAAGGGCCACGGTCGCCGCCACGTTGACGTTCCTAGGGAATAGTTTGACGGCTTCCCTGGCATGACCTGAGTAGATGGTCGTTACTTCAGTGATCTTCTCCACATCTATCCCTCTGCTCTCCATGTACTCCACGCCGAGAAGGCTCTTCGGGCCTTTCATCGTTATCAGCTCGACCTCGTCCAGCCCTCCGGCGGATGCCGACCTTAGGCCGTCGCAGCCGCAGAGAGCACCGGTTGGGATGTAGACCTTCGCCTCGCTGACCCTGGCCTTCTCGAATATCATGGTCCTGAAATCGTCATCTACCAGAGAACCGACGGACATTATCATTATGTCCACTCCTCTCGCTACGACCGCGGGAAGGATCTCCCTCGCCGCCGCCTGCGAGGCGGCTTCGATCACCAGATCGGAATGGTAAAGTTCCTCTTCGACAGAGTCTATGACGATC